>CAZTLZ010000012.1:10609-35037 GCA_964614665.1 uncultured Maribacter sp. | reverse complement strand
AGACAAATAACACTATTATGAAAAGTCTGTTACTGGCAACCGTGATATTGTCCATGTTTTCGGCATGTGCACAAGAAGAAAAACCCGAAATACAACCTAAGGAAATACAAATAAAAACTGCAGTTTTACCTGCTCCTGATGATAAAAAAGATGCTGCCATGGTTTATGGCTACAATGAAGATGGAGATGTGGTAGTATTGCGTGAAGGAACCAATGATTTGGTTTGTCTTGCAGATAATCCATATAACGAAGGCATTAGTGTTTCTTGTTACTTCAAAGCCCTTGACCCATTCATGAAAAGGGGTAGAGAACTTAGAAAAGAGGGTAAGAACACCAAAGAGCTACGGGAAGTACGAGCGGCCGAAGTAGCAGATGGAACCTTGAAAATGCCCGAATCGCCCAGTATGATGTACATTTATTACGGTACCGAAGCTACTTACGATAAGACAACAGGGGCTATTGGTGATGGTCAATTCAGATATGTGATTTATACCCCATTCGCTACGGCGGAGTCTACAGGTTTACCAACAAAACCTCACGCCAAAGGAATGCCTTGGATAATGGATCCCGGCACGCATCGCGCACACATTATGGTGGGACCAAATTAAATTTATGGAAACCTATGCCAAAGCACTCCTTTACGCAATTCCATTTTTCATACTGCTTTTGGTGGTGGAAATGCTCTATGGGTACTTTGTAAAAGATCAAAAATATAGAGTTATGGATACTGTCTCAAGTATCAGCTCTGGATTTACGAATATTTTAAAGGACTCTCTAGGTCTTGGTCTCATTTTAGTATCCTACCCCTATTTAGTGGAAAATATTGCCCTGACCGAAATCAAGGCTACGTGGTTGGTTTGGTTTGTTGCATTTATCGTTATCGATTTTGCAGGCTATTGGAACCATCGTTTGAATCACGCCGTTAATCTCTTTTGGAATCAGCATGTCATTCACCATAGTAGTGAGAGGTTCAATCTTGCTTGTGCATTAAGGCAGCCGATTTCTAATTTGATCGGGTATTTTCCATTGTTGCTGATTCCTGCAGCGCTGGTCGGTGTGCCATACAAGGTAATTGCCATTTTGGCCCCGATTCATCTTTTTGCCCAATTTTGGTATCATACACAGCATATTGGTAAAATGGGCTGGTTGGAGTACATTATCGTGACCCCTTCTCAACATCGCGTACATCATGCTATCAATCCGGAGTATATCGATAAAAATTTAGGTCAGATCCTGAGTATCTGGGATCGTTGGTTTGGTACATTTCAAGAAGAGCTAGATCATGTACCTCCACAGTACGGGGTCTTGAAACCCGCTGCCACCTGGAACCCTGTGCTCATCAACTTTCAACATGTTTGGCGGTTGCTAAAGGATGCTTGGCATACCAATAATTTTTTGGACAAATTCCGTATTTGGTTTATGCCAACAGGTTGGCGTCCATCCGATGTAAAAGAAAAATACCCAATACCCATTATTGAAGATGTATATGGTTTCGAACGCTATAAAATGCCTTCGACCAAGGCATTGAATGGGTATGCTATTTTTCAGTTGCTGTTTACGCTATTCTTTTTACTTTTTATGTTCTTCAACTATTCAAATATTGGGTTTGATGGATTATTACTTTTCGGTGCTTTTATTTTTGTAGGTATTTATGGTTATACTACTCTAATGGATCGTACTGGTTACGCTGTTTATATTGAAGTATTTAGAGGTATTGCCGGTATTGTTTTGATTTGGATGACCAAAGACTGGTTTGGTGTCGATGATTTTGTTCCGCAGGGAAGCATTGTAATTGCCTTTTATTTTCTTGTTACCATTTTTGGAAGTGTTTACTTCAGCTATTTGGAAAAAACGAAGTCGGTTTCTGACTTGGTTTGAACTGGCTTTCAATACACTTTAATTTCAAAAAGCTTCCGTTCGTCGATTAATTATATGAAAAAAGGTTTGAACGCGTTAGTTGAAGACCTAATCGTATAAACCTATCCATTATGACTAGAGCAGAACAGCTTGCCTTTTGCAAGGTTTGCGTGAATCAAAAGAAAGATTTAGAACGCGGTATTGTATGCGGTCTTACGGGCGAAATAGCCGATTTTGAAGCCTCATGCGAATCATTTGAAAGAGACATTAGCAAAGAAGAAAAACTTCAAGAAAGAAATGCAGCTTATCTCCTAGAGGGAAAATTAGCTTCTCAGGGCCAACGGTTTGCAAATTACCTGATCGATTACGTTTTTCTCCTTGGTCTTGCCGCACTAGTTGGAGCAGCAATAGGACTACTCTTGGGATACTTTGCACCAGAACATTTAGACTTCTTAGATCAAGAGAATCGGCTTTTGGACTATTTATATGGTTTTATTATTGGCACCATTTACTATAGCTTTTTTGAAGGTTTTACAGGGAGATCTATTGGTAAGTTCTTTACTAAAACCAAGGTGGTGACCGAAGATGGTGAGCGACCAGATTTTGGTACTATTTTCGTGCGCTCAATGTGTAGATATATACCTTTTAACCAGTTTTCTTTTTTAAGCACAAAAGAACCGGGTTGGCATGATAAGTTCTCTGGAACGCGTGTCGTCACAATTGACTAAATTCAGTACATGAGATTTCTTGGCAGTTTGTTGTCGTTGATTTCTTGAGCCTAGTTTCGTTCGATGGATTTGGTCCGGAAACTACGTTTGAAGAATCTTCAATAGGTAGATGTCAATTTGGAGTTCAATTCATTTGAGATAGCTACGGAAGTGTCGAAATTACCAAAGATGAGTAACTAGTTCTACATGTTATAGGAGAACAGTATTCTCATTACCTTGAATAATAAGTTTTTCTGCTTGGTATCACTACCGTTATCGTTGAACGAAGTCTGAGGATAAAAGGAACCTTAAGCTATTCACGGAAACTTGCAGTGGTTTATCGGACCGCGATTGCAAAATATCATCGGCGTTAAAAAGAAGAAGGTAACGAACTTTGAGATTGACATACCTGTACTTATTATTTAGATATTTTTGAATAGTTGGGGTGTATTTTATTGTAGCTTGCTAAGTTTGTAAAAAATATGCCAATGCGACCATACATTCTTGCCGAGACTAATTGGGCAGCCCTTAAAGATGCAAATTTCGAATTGGCAATACTACCATGGGGAGCAACGGAGGCACACAACTATCACTTACCATATGCAACTGACAATATTCAGGCTGACCATCTTGTGGCAGAATCTTCAAAAATTGCTCATGAAAAAGGAGGTAAGGTTATTGTACTACCCACGATTCCATTTGGAGTGAATACTGGCCAGTCTGATATTTATCTTGATATCAATTTGAACCCAAGTACGCAATTGGCTATTCTAGCTGATATAGTTGCTGTGCTCGATCGTCAGGGCATCAACAAACTACTTATTTTCAACGGCCATGGGGGAAATAATTTTAAGCCGCTTGTTCGAGAACTGGGTTTGAGATTTCCGAAAATGTTCATCAGTTTTTGCTTTTTTCCGCAGGCACTCGATAAAACAACCTATTTTGAGGAGAGAGGCGATCATGCCGATGAAATGGAGACTAGTCTCATGCTTTATCTTAGACCCGATTTGGTACTCCCAAAGGAAGAATGGGGTGATGGAGCAGCCAAGAAATTCAAAATAGATGCGTTCTCTGAAGGGTGGGCTTGGGCAGAGCGTAAATGGTCGCAGATTAGTTCTGATACTGGAGTTGGTAATCCTCGTAAATCTACCAAAGAAAAAGGAGAGCGTTTTTTTAAGGATGTAACACAGAAAATGGGAAACATGATTTTCTCATTAAGCAAGGCAGATTTAAAAGATCTGTACGAGTAGATGTTATTTGTCTGAGAACTTTATCTCTTTTTTGACAAGACGTATGTACCGTTTCATCGCCTCTGTACGACTGACATTTTTGGCTTGAATCAATGCGTTCGCTTTGAATGCATTGATAAGTGGAGTGGTGCTACCAGGGTGACTTTGATTCCTTTTGGCAATTTTATAGTAGGCATAAAGCTTTAAGAGAAGATCGGCTGGTAGTGGTTTTGAATAGTTATTGACATATTCAACGGCGTTAGAAAAATCATTATGTAATTTTTCATTCTTCATTATCCCGTTTCTCTACTATGCTGGCGATACAGGTTTTTGCTCCAACAACAGTCTGATCCAATTTAACCGTTACTGCACAATCAAGGGGTAAGAATAGGTCAACTCTAGAACCGAACTTGATGAAACCAGCGTCATCACCTTGTTGTACGCTTTCTCCTTCTTCGGCATAATTTACAATACGTCTAGCCAAAGCACCGGCTATTTGACGATATAGGATTTCTCCGAATTTTGGAGTTCTGATTACTACTGTTGTACGTTCATTTTCCGTACTGGATTTTGGATGCCACGCGACTAAGTACTTTCCTGGGTGATACTTGGAGAAAGTAATGATGCCACTTGCGGCAAAACGAGTGACATGTACATTCATCGGAGACATGAAAATAGATACCTGTCTTCTTCGGTCTTTGAAATATTCGGTTTCCTCTACTTCTTCAATCACAACAACTTTGCCATCTACAGGAGCCAAAATTTCATCGAAGTTCTTTACAACCGTTCGCTTTGGATTTCTAAAAAATTGAAGAATCAATACCAAGAGCACTACGCTACCAATCTGTAATAACCATCGTAGCCATGGTAGGTCTACATAAAACTGTGCCACAAGAACGGTAATGACAACGATGAAAAAGGTAGTCAATATTATGTTTTGACCCTCTCTATGAAACATAGGTGAAAATATTTAATGTTAGGTACGCAAACGGTGCTGCAAATATAAGACTGTCTAAGCGATCTAGCATACCTCCATGACCTGGTAAAATGGCTCCGCTATCTTTCACGCCTGCTGAGCGTTTTAGTTTCGATTCAATCAAATCACCAAAACTGCCAGCTATAACAATTACAGCAGCCATTATCAGCCATTGGAGTGGGTTTAGTATTGGTTCATATCTTGCCATCACATAAGCAGCTCCCATGGTAAAAATCAATCCTCCAATGGTTCCCTCCCAAGTCTTTTTTGGAGAAACAGAAGGAAATAATTTAGTGCGACCTATACTTTTACCTACCAAATATGCGAATGAATCATTTATCCAAATCAATAGGAAAATACCAACAATCAAATATTTGGCGAAAGCATCATTTTTATATGGAATCATGGTTAAAAAAATGCACCCGCCTCCTATATAAAAAAGCCCCACAATAAATTTCTGGAACTTATTGAATGACTTTTCCTTTTTTCCTAAAAGATAGAATAACAATAAGCTAATGTTGACCGCTATGGTAACTATCATCAAGAGCGTAATAGGTACTCGGTCATATTCCTTAAGAAGGTAAATGAACACCCACCATAATGTGAGATAGGCAAGAAATATATAATATCCTCGTAAACCGGTCATGCGTTTGTACTCATAAAGACAGGCCAAGCCAAAAATCATAAAGAGAAAATCAAAGGCATCTGAACTTAAGAAAACTGCGGAGAGTATTAATATAACAAATACAGCCCCCGTGATTGCACGCCTTAAAATTTCACTCATAACTATAGGTCTTCCAAAAATAAAAGATACAAATTTTTGGAGCTGCTTCCATAGGTCAGGAAATCATTAGCATTTACCTCGTTTGCTTGAAAATGTTTTAGTGTAGTAATATTCGCTGGAATACTATGACCATATTTTTTCTTTATTTTCTTTAAGCCTTCTCCAATTGATTCTACCAATTGACTCGTCGTGGCAAAGACAATAACATTTGGGGGAAGTTCATTCAACTTTTTCTCGTTGAGCTGATTGGAACATACCAGAATAGACCCATTCTGGGCTATTAGATATTCGCAGGTAGTGAAAAATACATCACTTTGCTTGGCATTTTTTGTAAAACCAATTCCTTCTTTTGAAAATTTATCCTCTAAGCGTTGATCCATTATGAAGAATGGATGGTCTTGCCAACTGTTTTCATCAACAATGTTCTTTAAGGCCTGAGAAATTTCAGAGAAAGAATCGCAGTATAGAAACTTACCTCCATTTTTCTTGAAATGAATTGTAAACTTCTCATCTATTGGAATGTTGAGGTCGGGCATATGCACACCTCTTGTTTCCGCTGTTTCTTTGGAAACCTTTTTTTTGCCACCCCCAAATAGTTTATCGAATATGCCCATTTATACCTTTAAAACTTCGATTTTACCCCTGTGGTATGATATGAAAACGACAAATGTAAATATTTATTTTTCTACTCTTCTAAGGGAGCCTCTTCTGCAAGGTCTTCTGCCTTTAGCGAGCTAACTTCCTCACTGTTTTCGTCCACTTCATCTCCAAAAGGTCTTTTCCCAAAGATTTTCTCAAGATCTTCCTTGAAAATAACCTCTTTTTCAAGAAGCCTTTCCGCCAAGGTAGTAAGTTTATCTTTGTGCTCGGTTAAAACTTCAATCGCCCTTTGGTATTGCTTTTCGATTATTTTTGAAATCTCCTCATCAATTTTTTGAGCGGTTTCTTCACTATAGGGTTTCGAAAAACCATAAGCATCTTGCCCTGAAGAATCATAATACGTCAGATTGCCTATTTCTTCATTGAGGCCATATACGGTCACCATGGCCCGCGCCTGCTTGGTTACTTTTTCTAAGTCACTTAGTGCCCCGGTCGAGATTTTATCGAAAATCACCTTTTCTGCGGCTCTACCACCTAAAGTCGCACACATTTCATCAAGCATCTGCTCAGGACGCACGATTAAACGTTCTTCTGGTAAATACCATGCAGCGCCTAAAGATTGTCCTCTAGGTACAATGGTTACTTTGACCAATGGTGCAGCGTGTTCCAACATCCAACTTGTGGTCGCATGGCCTGCTTCGTGATAGGCGATTGTCTTTTTCTCACCTGGGGTGATAATTTTATTTTTCTTTTCAAGACCACCAACAATTCTATCTACTGCGTCTAAGAAGTCTTGCTTGGTTACGGCCTTCTTTTCTTTTCGTGCGGCAATTAAAGCTGCCTCATTACAAACATTTGCAATATCAGCACCTGAAAATCCGGGTGTTTGTCGTGCCAAAAAGTCAAGATCTAACTTTTCAGAAGTTTTAATGGGCCTTAAATGAACTTCGAAAATTTCTTTACGTTCTCTTATATCAGGTAAATCTACATAGATCTGTCTATCAAAACGACCCGCACGCATTAGTGCTTTGTCCAGTACGTCAGCACGATTGGTTGCTGCTAATACGATTACATTTGTATTCGTTCCAAAACCATCCATTTCAGTAAGCAACTGATTAAGGGTATTTTCACGTTCGTCATTTGAACCTGTAAAATTGTTTTTCCCTCTTGCTCGACCAATAGCATCAATTTCATCAATGAATATGATAGCTGGTGATTTGTCTTTTGCTTGTTTGAACAGATCACGAACCCTAGAGGCACCGACACCAACGAACATTTCAACGAAATCAGAACCTGATAAGGAGAAAAATGGAACTTTGGCTTCGCCAGCAACAGCTTTGGCCAAAAGGGTCTTACCGGTTCCTGGAGGCCCAACCAAAAGGGCTCCTTTTGGAATTTTACCCCCAAGCGAGGTATATTTATCAGGATTTCTAAGAAATTCGACAATTTCCTCTACTTCTTCTTTAGCTCCTTCCAATCCGGCAACATCTTTGAAAGAGGTACGGGTATCTGTCTTTTCGTCAAAGAGTTTTGCCTTTGATTTTCCAATGTTGAAAATCTGACCTCCTGCGCCACCACCACCACCGCCGGACATTCTACGCATAAGGTATATCCATATTCCAATTAACAAAGCGAACGGAAGTATACCCAACAACAAATCCATGAGGTAGTTGTTATCAGTGTCATAGTCAACGACAGTATCTAGATTGTTTTCAGCTTTGATTTTCTTTATCTCATTCTCGAAATTTTGAAGATCGCCATAATCTAAAATATATTGAGGTGTTGCCGCTGTTGAAGGAAACATAGGTTTGTCGGCAACTGATTTGTGGACATCCTTTTTTAACGCCTCATCGGTCAGATAAACTTTGGCCTGACGAGCATTGGTAATGATCATTATTTCTTTAACATCGCCATTTCTCAAAAACTCTTGAAGTGCTGAGGTGGTCGTTTTTTCTTGATTCGATAGATTTCCACTTCCTACAAATTGAAACCCAATAAGTACAACTGCAATTAATCCATATATCCACCAAGAACTGAATTTGGGTTTTTTGGGACTTGTATTATTATCTTTAGCCATTATTTTTTTTTACTGATTAATGCTACTAGCTACTTCGGTAAACTTTGCATCTCCCCATAGTCCTTCTATGTCATAGAATTCCCTAATGTGTTTTTGGAAGACATGAACTACCACGTTTACGTAGTCCATCAACACCCATTCCGCATTGTCCTGACCTTCTGTATGCCAAGGTTTGTCATGGATGGCTTTGCTAACTGTTTTTTGAATAGAGCTTACTATGGCGTTTACCTGTGTATTCGAAGTACCATTACATATAATAAAGTAGTCACAAACGGTATTTTCAATTTCCCTTAAGTCGAGTAAAAGTATGTCATGTCCCTTTACTTCTTCAATGCCCTCTAAAATTAATGCAATCAACTCGTCTGCGCTAGCTTTTCCTTTCTGCATTCAAAAATATTAGTTTCTACAAAGTTATTATTTTTTTGTTCTTTTAACCCTAGTTTTTAAGAATAGATTATACATTGTCACTCGGGTTATATATGCTTATAGTCAAACTTGATGCCACGGACTCAACAAACCAATACTTAAAAGAGCTGATGCTCTCGAAAGATCTTGAAGATTTTACCGTGGTTAGCGCCGAGAAACAGTTGCAAGGTAGGGGCCAAATGGGTGCCAAATGGGAATCTGAGCCAGGTAAAAACCTCACTATTAGTGTTTTAAAAAAACATGAACAGTTATCCATTTCAAATCAATTTCTTTTGAATATGTGTGTTTCTTTGGCTATTCTGAGTGCTCTCAAGGGGTTTTCGGTCCCTAATTTAAGTGTGAAATGGCCAAACGACATTCTGTCAGGTACCTCAAAAATATGCGGTATTCTTATTGAAAATATACTTGTTGGCAGTCAAATTCAGACCTCAATAATCGGTATTGGTCTTAATGTAAACCAGCAGACATTCAATACCCTTTCTAACGCATCATCATTAAAATTGTTGTTGGGTCGAACGCTTAATCTAGATGAGCTGTTGCACAAAATAGTTGAGAATTTAAAAACCAATTTTCTCATACTTAGAGAAGATTTGAATAGTGAGTTATGGGAGGCGTATGAAAGCCAGCTGTTCAGAAAAGACAAACCTTCTACTTTTAAAGATTCCCAAGAAAATATATTTATGGGATTTATACGAAAAATCTCCTCCGAAGGAAAATTAGTCGTTGAACTTGAAGATGCCGTCTTAAAGGAATTTGATTTTAAGGAAATACAGTTGCTGTATTAAATTTTACCCAAATTTTCTGAGAGGGTACCCATAAAATTTGTGATGGGAGATTTAATCATCATAGCCATCATCGCATTGAATTCTCCTTCAAAACTTAATTTTACATCGGTTTCTGATTCACCTTTGTCCGTAATATTTGCGGTAAGAGTGAATGGTAGTTTTTCGCTGGCCGCACCTAATACTAATTGACTGAACTCGGTTTGCGATTTTCGTTCCAAAACTATTTCGGGCATACCCTTGAGTGCAAACAAAAATCTGTCCTCAGATAATACTTCAAATTTATCAATGTTATCGGGCATTAATTTTTCAAAATTTTTTAAATCCGACAAGAATTCAAAAATCTCCTTATTGCCTTTTGCGATAGTTTTATTCGGGGTTTCTATGAACATAATTTATGGTTTCCAAGTAGATGGGTTTTCCCTCCACTCCATTAAGGTTTGTAGTTGCTCTTCTCTTATGTACCCTGTTTCGGACGCTAAATTAGCCAAATGTTGGTAATCACTCAAGGTGTGCAAGTCAATATTTTCTTTTTCGAAATTATCTTCGGCCACTTGAAAGCCATATGTGAAGATGGCTACCATACCTTTAATATTGGCTCCCCCATCTTTTAGTGCCTTTACTGCATTCAGGCTGCTTTTTCCGGTACTTATTAAATCTTCGATAACTACTACACTTTGATTTGTCTCTAAGATACCTTCGATTTGGTTTTGTCTTCCGTGTGATTTTGCTTCAGGTCTTACATAGATAAAAGGAAGACCCAAATATTCGGCTACCAACATTCCGATTCCGATGGCACCTGTAGCTACTCCAGCTATGATATCGGGTTTGCCATATAATGATTCTACCTGTTTGCCTACCTGTTCTCTTACATATGTTCTTATGGTCGGATATGAAAGTATGATTCTGTTGTCACAATAAATTGGTGATTTCCATCCCGAAGCCCATGTAAACGGATTTTCCGGTTCCAATTTAATTGCATTAATTTGTAAGAGAAGCTCGGCTGTTTTCTTAGCGGTGTCTTTGTTTAAAATCATGACGCAAATGTATAAAGTTTTTGTCAATGAGGCGCCCCTCATTTTAACAAATAAACTCTCGGAAACTGCAAACGGTGAATACTTTTTACTCAATGAAAACGCCATTCAAGAAGCTATAGATGCTTTGAGAAAAAAGAAACTTAAAGAGGCTTATATCTACCACCCCAATCATGAGGAGATTTTAAAAAAATTCACTAAAAAAATTCCTTTAGAGATAGCTGCGGGTGGTGTCGTAACCAATAAGGAAGGCAAGGTGCTCTTTATATACAGAAATGATAAATGGGACCTTCCTAAGGGAAAATTGGATAAGGGCGAAAGTATAGAAGAATGTGCTTTACGAGAAGTGGAAGAGGAAACCGGAGTTAAGAAACTCAAAATAGAAAATTTCTTAAAGACCACTTATCACGTTTTTAAAAGAAATGGCACCTATAAACTTAAGGAGGTACATTGGTATGCTATGAAAACTTCTTATAATGGCAAACTTAAAGGACAAAAGAGTGAAGGAATCGAAAAGGTGAAATGGAAGGGGCCGGACAAAATCAAGAAAGCCCTCGAGAACTCATATACGAATATCAAAATCTTATTTGGACATTAACAGGGATTAATCCGCTCATCTTTTTAAAACCCTATAAACAGGATATTGCATATGAGCTTCTTCATAATTTTTCGATTTTTTAAACAACCAATCTAATTGGGCATACCAATTTTTTGAAAACTCGTTGTCATTTGATTTTTTAAGTTCAAAGTACTCCTTTAATTCCCGGTTTTTTTCAAGCATTTTGAGCGCCTCATCTTCAAAAACATAGGGAGAGAAGCCCTCCTTTTGTTGAAGGATGGTATCAAAGAAATTCCAATTAAAAAAAGAATCCATAGCAGATGGCTCTAAGGTTTCGAGAATGTAACGAATGCCAGGCTGATCTGTTGGTACTACAATATCCCCTTTAGAAAATTGTACTCTTTTTTCACTGGATTCGGTTTTGGTGTCATAGTGAAGATAATGTCCTTCGTAAGGATGCTCTCCGGTTTTGAAATCCTTTATTTTATAAGATTCCACCATGAGGATAGTGTCTCTTTCAAATGGAACATATTCGATTTTGTTAATGTCCAGCAAATCGATTGCTTTCGCCCACCCCTTTTTCAAAATGTAAAATTCGGGTACTAGAATAGAATCTACTGGACTAAAATAGTTCTGGTATAATACTTCTTTAGTGAAAGGTCTCGAGCGATTATATTTTAAGCGAGGTAAACCGGTCACTGCACTTGATAGTGTATCAGCTTCAAAACCTTTAAAATTTAAGGTTGTTGTTCGGGTGGTGTCAATTTTCCATTTCACTGGATAATGGTTCCAGCTCCTATGGCGGGTCATAGCATTAGCTCGCAATTTCTTTATTTTTCCGCCGTCAGTTTCCGCAATGGCTATCATTTTGTTCATCAATTCGTATGTTCCTTCAACTCTTTGTTTGTAAGGCTTTAGCATATGCGTTTCTACCATCATGCCTAGCGTATTCCAAAGAGTGGTATACCCCGTAGAATATCTCGGATGATCCATGAATTGCGAAAACCCACTTTCCGGAACCCGATTGAAAACATTCACATATGGAGTGATATCTAAACTATCCTTTGCCAGTGATTTTTCCAATGTAGGCATCATTTCGGTATGTAGGTAGTTGCCAAGTTCACCTCCTAATTTGTTATGTTGCGTAAAGAGATGAGTCAGTGTGTATTGGTAATCTGCTCCATTGCTAACATGGTTATCAATAAATATGTCCGGATTGATTAAGTGAAAGATTTCTGAAAAGGTCTTGGCATTTTTGGTGTCTGCTTTAATAAAATCGCGGTTAAGATCATAATTTTGGGCATTACCTCTAAAACCATATGATTTAGGGCCATTTTGATTTGCCCGTGTTGTACTATTCCGGTTTAGAGCCCCACCGATATTATAAACGGGAATTGTAACCAAAACCGTGTTCTTAGGAGGATTCAATTTTCCAGTGGCCAAATCACGATAAAGTAACATCGTAGCATCAATACCATCGCTTTCGCCAGGGTGGATTCCGTTGTTGATTAGGATTATGGTCTTGTCTTTTTCAATTTTCTGAAAGTTAAAATCACTATCACCGTTATAAGTAACTACATGAAGTGGATAACCGCTATCAGTATCTCCAATAGTCTGAATGTTTATCTCAGGAAATTCCTTTGCCAGTTCAATGTAAAAATCGATTACTTGAAGATATGTGGCGGTTTCCATACCATCTGAAAGTTCAAAATGTGTTGGAAAACTTACGGTTTTGTCTTCTTGCTTTGATTCACAACCCAACAAGAATAGTGTGACTAGCACTAGTGGAATTACTTTCATGACTGCTTTGTTCAATATAAAGCAAAATTAGTCAAAAACCTCTACTATTTACAGGTTAAGCTATGGTTGTCATTTCGGACAGGTTTTCTTTTCGAAGTGGCTTGTTGTTAAAGGTGATAGTGTGAGACGTCTTGCCTTTAAAATATTGCCATCTTTCATAATCAACGGTATCGATAGATGAAGTTATGATGTTAATCCGAACGGCGGTACTAATGGGAAGATCGATAAACTCCTCCAAGAATTGCCAACCGTCCATTATGGGCATATTAATATCTAAAAAGATGATTTCAGGAATTGGTTGTTTTTTCTCGACCCGACTTTCCATTTCTTCAATTGCCAATTTGCCGTTGCCAAAGGTGTCTATTGAATCGCATTTTACGACAGATTCCAATATTTTCTTAATTCCAAAAATGGTAATTGGGTCGTCATCGATGATACAAATTGAGTTAATCGTTTTCATTGAAGTATATTTTGAATGTTGTGCCAGAACCAACGCTACTTTCAACAGCTACTTTACCTTTCATGGCTTCAATTTGATTTTTTGTAATATACAGCCCTATACCACGGGCATCTTTACGGTCATGAAAAATTTTATACATGCCAAAAAGCTTATCACCATATTTTTCCAGATCAATACCCAAGCCATTGTCTTGAATGCTTAGAACAGTATAACCATCCTCGTTTTTTGAATTCAATTTGATGATGGGCCTTCTTTTTGGTGATCTATATTTTATAGCGTTGGTAATAAAATTCATCAAGATACTTTCAAGATAGGCTGGTATGACTTTTACATAGACCTCGGGGTCGATCTTGTTAATTATTTTTACCTTATGCTCTGATATTTGAGTGGTCAGTTTTTGTTTTACACTTGTTATCTCTTTCGTCAGGTTGACTGATTTTTTTTCCAATCCGGTTTTAGAATTGATGTCGACAACTTCATTCAAATTGTTTAATGTTTCCAAAAGGTTGTCCGATGAATTGGTCAGCATTTCCATTAATTTTAGTCTTTCAACCTCATCTTTTTCGTCTATTAGAAAATCAAGCAACATTGAGAAATTGGCTGTGTGTGACCTTAGGTTGTGCGAAACAATATGTGCAAAATTGAGCAGTTTTTTGTTTTGTAGTGAGGTAACCGCAATTAGATCTTTTAGCTCCTCTTCTTTCTGTTTCAATTCAGAGATGTCCATACTGATTCCAACAAGTCCGTAGGCACTTCCATCGGTATTGACCAAAGGTATTTTTGAAGTTAGGAATACAGTTTTTGAGCCATCATTTTTAAAGTGTACCATCTCTTTGGACAGTATCGGTTTAAGGTCTTGCATGACTCTTAGGTCATCTTTTCTTGATTTCTTAGCCGTCTCATAATCTAAGAATTCAAAGTCGTCCTTTCCTAGAATTTCAGATTCTTTCTTAACTCCGCAATACTTCATTTCAGATTTGTTTACCAAGATCTTTCTTGAATCAAGATCTTTGATAAAAACATTCAATGGTAAGTTGTCTAAAAGTGTTCTTAGGTGATACTCGTTTTCTTTTGTCTTTATTTCCGATAGGGTGAGAGAATTGATGTTTTGAATGGTGCCGATCAAACCGGTGAATTCACCATTCTTATAAATGGGCTTGCCCGATATTATTACCCAAACCTCATTGCCTTTGGCGGTAATCAATTGTAATTTCTCGCTCCAAGCGGTCTGATTGATGATGGCTCTTTGTACAGTCATCGCCATAGTATTTCTACTATGCCCTGACTTGAAGAAATTCGTTGCCTTATCTAGGCTTGGTGTATAGTCAAGTGGTACTTCATGAATGATTTTTGTCATTTCTGACCAATTCAATTCGTCATCTGCCAAACTGTATTCCCAGAGGCCGATTTTGGCTATATCGGACATCTCAGCAGATAGGATGTGAAGTTTGTCAAGCTGAACTTCATTATGCATTCTTTGGCTTACTTTTTCTGCTTGAATTATCCATCCTATAACGTTCTCCTCCTCATCATGCCAAGTGGTTTTAAGTAGCTCGAACCACCGTTCATTTCCTAAGCTATCAAGATAACGTTCTACCCTCGCAAGACCAGGTTCGCCTTTCAAGCATTTTTTCAAAACTTTTCTCCATTGCTTATGATGGTTACTAAAAAGATCCGTTATAGATATTCCAACGCAGGAGTTTCCTAATGGCGAAAAGTCGGTCACCCATTTTTCCGATGTGAGTACGATTTCTTCCTGTATATTGATAAAAGCAATTGCTTTTGGGAGTTGCTTTATTAGGTAGCTATCGATATGAAACGTGCTCTTTTGAATCATTTACAAGGGGTAATTTCCTACAATTTAACCATAAATCGAAAAGAAACCGAAAATTTTGTTGTGAACAAGAGGAATATAGTGGTGATAGGCCTTAAAGCTATGGCAAGAATGGTCTTCAGAAACAGAAATAGACGTAAATTCTTATATTAACTATTCTAGTTTAACGGATGCAGGAACTAAACCTGTATAATCACCACCATTTCGGATGACATCCCTAACAATGGATGAACTGATATATGATTTGCCGGAAGAGGTCAATAAAAATACCGTTTCTATTTCAGAAAGTTTACGATTGGTATGGGCAATGGCTTTTTCGAACTCGAAATCCGCAGGATTGCGCAATCCCCTCAAAATAAAATCTGCATCTACTTCTTTACAGAAGTCAACCGTGAGCCCTTTATAGGTAACCACTTTGATTTTAGGTTCATCTTCAAAAGCATCTTTTACAAATTGCATCCGGTCTTCCAACTCAAACATATATTTCTTTTCTGAATTAACACCGATTGCGATAATCAATTCGTCGAATAGGGTAATACCCCTTCTAATAATATCGTCATGACCTAATGTTAGAGGATCGAAGGAACCAGGAAAAATTGCTCTTCTCATAATGCAAAGTTATGTGTTTTCGACCAAAGACCCTTCGATTGCACTTCCGAACAACTGTGACAATGAAATACCGGCGACGCCAGCTTGTTGAGGTAGAATACTTTGCTCGGTCAATCCGGGGGTTGTATTCATTTCCAACATGTAGGGTTCATCACCTATGAAAATGAATTCACTTCTCGAATACCCTTTCATCTTCAAAACATCATAAGCTCGTTTCGCGATTTCAGTCACCTTTCTTTCTTGTACTTCGGATATTCTTGCAGGCGTTATTTCTTTCGATTTTCCTTCATACTTGGCTTCATAGTCGAAAAAATCGTTCTCTGTGATGATTTCGGTTATGGGAAGTACTTTAGTTTTTCCTTGATATTTGATAACGCCAACAGATACCTCTATTCCCTCCAAAAAAGCTTCAATGATTATTTCGTCGTCTTCTTTGTATGCATTCTCTATAGCCTCTATCAATTTATCCTCTTCATATACTTTTGAAATGCCAAAACTACTACCAGCCCTATTCGCTTTCACAAAACATGGTAGCCCGACCCGGGTGACAATATCATTGGTGTTTATTTCATCTCCCAAATTGAGATAATAAGATGCCGCAGAATTTATGCCATAGGGCTTCAATATACTTAGTAAATCCCTTTTGTTAAAGGTTATCGCAGATTGGTAATAGTCACAAGATGTCTGAGGTATGTTAAGCAATTTAAAATATGCCTGTATCAAACCATCCTCTCCTGGTGTACCATGAATTGCATTGAAAACACAATCAAATCTTAAGGTTTCAGATTTCAATTGTACCGAAAAATCATGTCGATTTACAGGATATTCATTTGCTTTTTCATCAACATATACCCATTTGTCTTTTAAAATGTGAATCCGGTAACTTTCGTACTTTTCAGTATCCAAATATTTATGAACAACGTTTCCGCTTTTGAGCGATATCTCATATTCACTTGAATAGCCGCCCATAATGACGGCAATCTTTTTTTTCATGATAAAATGTTATGTAATACTGGTCACTTCAAAGTAAAGAAAAAAGAAAGCGGAATGTTTGGGTTGTGAACTTTTTTTTGAACTTTGGGTTATAAAAATCAATATTTAGTTGAGTTGGAGCTTTAATAATAGGGCATTTCCTATATTTGCTATGTTAATTTTGATTCATGCGGAATTTTTTCAATTTTCTTCGAAGTAGAACCTTTTTAATTCAACTAGGGTTAGCATTAGTAGTTGCCATAGCCTTGGTTTTTGTTGCACTAAGCTGGTTGAAAAGCACTACGAATCATGGGGAATTCGTTGAAGTTCCGGATTTTTCGAAAATGTCGGTAATGGACATGCGTAAGGCCATAGAAGAGTCTGACCTGCGCTATGAGGTCTTAGATTCTGCGAATTACAACCCCGATTACCCTCGATTTTCAATCATAGAACAGAACCCCAAAGCGGGTAGTAAAGTGAAGGAAAATCGAAAAATATATTTTACGGTAAATCCTTCTGGTTATAAAAAAGTAACGGTGCCAAATGTGATACAGGTGACGCAACGTAATGCTTCATCAATGCTTAGAGCCGTTGGTTTGGATGTACAACGAACTACATATATAGACCAAATCGGGAAGGATATGGTCTACTACATCAAGTACAAGGGGAAACAAATAAAACCTGGTGATAAATTGCCAAAAACCTCAAAGGTCGAACTGGTCTGTGGTAATGGTAAGATTGGTGGGCGTGTTCAAGTCAAGGCAGATTCCGAATAGCTATGGAACCCGACAACAGTCCCGAACTTCAAGAAGATGAACTTTTTGAACATCACAAATTTGTAGCGGCCAAAGGACAAGAACCACTTCGTGTAGATAAATTTTTGATGAATTTTATCGAAAACGCCACTCGAAATAAAATTCAAAAGGCAGCTAAGGATGGCAATATCCGTGTCAACGATGCCATTGTAAAACAGAATTATAAGGTAAAGGCAGGTGATGAGGTGAAGGTGCTTTTTGAACATCCTCCACATGAATTTTTACTACTTCCTGAAGATATTCCGTTAGATATCGTATATGAAGATGATGTACTCTTGGTGGTCAATAAACCTGCCGGAATGGTAGTTCATCCTGGCCATGGCAATTATTCTGGTACGTTAATCAATGCCTTGATTCATCACATTGAAAACCTTCCGGTAAATAGCAATGAACGCCCCGGTCTTGTACATCGAATCGATAAAGATACCTCAGGGCTTCTATTGGTGGCAAAGACAGAGGAGGCAATGACACATCTGGCCAAGCAGTTTTTCGATAAAACCTCTGAACGTGAATATGTAGCTTTGGTTTGGGGTAACATGGAAGATGACGAAGGTACCATCGAAGGTCATATTGGCAGACATCCAAAGAATAGATTACAGATGCATGTTTTTCCTGATGGCGAGACAGGTAAAGATGCTGTGACGCACTATAAGGTTCTAGAAAGGCTGGGTTATCTCACTATGGTTTCGTGTAAGTTAGAAACTGGCAGAACGCATCAGATACGGGTACACATGAAGTACATTGGTCATACACTTTTTAATGATGGACGTTATGGTGGTGATAAGATTTTGAAGGGGACTACCTTTACCAAATACAAACAGTTTGTCGAGAATTCCTTCAAGGTCCTTCCCCGACAAGCCCTGCATGCCAAAACCCTGGGCTTTGTGCATCCTGTCACTGGTAAGATGATGCGTTTTGATTCGGAAATACCGGAAGATATGGCGAACTGTATCGAAAAATGGCGTCATTATTCCAAGCATAGCCAATAAGTAACCAAAAAACCTCGCCTATGAAAATCAATGAGATTCTAGATGTTACTAATCATAGGCCTTGGAAGATACCTAGTACAAGTTGGAAATTTTATCAAGAATGGAATCAAGTAATTTTTCTTCATTGGCCCGTTAGTTATGATGAACTCAAAGAATTTGTTCCAGATGGTTTGGAAATCGATATGTTTGAACAGCAGCCTTGGATTTCATTAGTAGCGTTTAAGATGGAAAGAATACGTCCAAGGTATTTGCCATCTTTAAAACCGATTTCAAACTTTTTTGAGATAAACCTTAGAACTTATGTCAGAGTAAACAATAAAACAGGTGTTTACTTTTTGAGCATTGAAGGAGGAAATGAACTCTCCTGTAAGCTTGCCAAGAGTATCTCGGGATTACCCTATCGTTATTCGGAAATGGTCAGGGCCGATGACTCTTTCAAGTCAAAAAATATGGAATTTGATGATACATTTGAAATTCGGTTTGAAACAGGAAATCCGATAGTTGAAAAATCGAATTTAGACACTTGGTTAACAGAGAGGTACGCTCTTTTTCAAGAAGAGGAGGACAATAATATTAATGAATTTGAAATCCACCATATGGAATGGCCTCTGCAAAGTCTTTCTGTGAATAAGATGGTTATTGATTATTCAAGATACCACGATTTACTTGGTCAAAGGCCTAAAAAAGTACACTATTCAAACGGAGTTCAGGTAGTCGCATGGGGTAAAAATAGGGTAGTACATCAATAAATTCCTTAAATACCACTATCGAAAACTCATTTTTCAGCTTGTAGGTTTTAAAAGAAATTGCGACTATTTTTACAGTAAAATAGATGAAATGAAAATTGTTATTTCTCCGGCCAAATCTTTAGATTTTGAAACGGCCATTCCTTTAGCCAACTTTTCACAGCCAGTTTTTTTGGAACAATCTGAAAAGCTCAATAAGGTGTTGACCAAGAAAAAACCGAGGGCCTTGTCAAAACTAATGGGCATATCTGATAATCTTGCACAACTCAATTGGCGGCGCAATCAGCAATTTTCAACACCTTTTACGCCCGAAACTGCGCGACCTGCGGTTTATGCCTTTAATGGTGATGTTTACCAAGGTCTGGATGCCTATTCCATTTCAGAAAAAAAAATGGGGAAATTGCAAGACACCTTGCGAATTCTCTCTGGATTGTATGGTGTGTTAAAACCCTTGGATTTGATACAACCTTATCGTTTGGAAATGGGTACTAAATTGAAAATAGGAAGAAAAAAGAACCTCTACGAATTTTGGAAAAAAGACCTGACTGCTCATCTGAATTCAGAATTAGAAGATGATGAACTTTTCTTGAATTTGGCCAGTAATGAGTATTTCGGGGCAGTTGATACCAAGACTTTGAAGGTGCCTGTGATTACCCCAATTTTCAAAGACTGGAAGAATGACAAGTTGAAGGTTATCAGTTTCTTCGCAAAAAAAGCGCGTGGATCCATGGTGCGTTATATTATCGATTCAAATGCCAAAACTTTGGATGACATCAAGGGTTTCGACCATGATGACTATATCTACAGTAAAGAGCATACACTGAAAGACACCGAGCCGGTCTTTATTCGATAGAATATTTTTAGAAAGTATTCGTTTTATAAGTACTACTTAAAAAGTTGTGTCTTATGAAATCAATTGTATCCTTTATACTTTTCTGTACCGTTATACTTTTTTCATGCACGGATAGAGATGATAATTTAGAGGGTGTGCAAATTCGTGTACAAAACACAACGGGCACGGCTTTTTTCGAAGTCGTTATTGATTCTTTGGTATTTTCCGATATGCAGCCTGAAGAAATAGCTTTTTATCAAAAATATGATGGTCTTGTTTTACCTCAGAGTGTTCTTCTGAAAGGTGATTCGCTAGAATTGACTGTTGCTGTTGACACAATGTTCGCAATCGATTCAACGAAACTGAACCTTTTCACATATCGCATTAAAGGATTGTCCGCTGAACTGGATGCAGAAGTTGAGGTGCTGAAAGACTAGATCACTTTTTCTTCGCAGTCTTTTTCTTCTTTGTTGCTACCACTACTTTTTTCGATTTTCTAGGTCTTCTGGCCCCATACGTCCCGTTTGCTATTTTTCCTCTTCTGGTTTTTATATCGCCTTTTCCCATAAATATTGTATTTCATTCCTGTCTTTCGGATCCGCTCAGGATAAACTCCCGTTAAATCCTTTTAGATTGATTTTCTGTAAGTTACAAAAGCAAAAGAACAAATCAAATTAGATAAATGTCGAAATTTGGTCTTTACATTTGCATGTCTACCTGATTACTTCTAATTTTCAATCACTCAAGAACCAAATGAATTTTGTTCCTACACACCCATCCTTATGAACCCTTTCTGTTTAAGGAAGCAACAAAACTGATTGTAGGTACGTTGCCGCCTCCTAGATTTACTACTGGAGACCTTAAGCCAGAAGATGTTGATTTCTGTTATGGGAGCAAAAATGGACAGTTATGGCCTATTTTGGACCGTATTTTCACATTGAATTTAAAATATGAAACCACTGACTTTGCTGCTCGCCAACGCAAAGAATTTCTGCTAAAACAAAAAATAGGTGTTTGCGATATTGTAGCAAGTGCCAAACGCGAAAAAATTGATGCATCTGATTTGGGAATGCAGCATATCACACTTAGAAACCTTGTGGGCTATCTTAAGGAATACCCGAATATCGATACGTTATTGTTTACCGGAGGCAACAGTAAAAATGGTCCGGAATATTTCTTTAGAAGACATTTGAAAGAGCATGGCTTGGTCTTGAAAGTAGTTTCGGATGTTGTACCCAGAATTCACGAATTCGAACTTCCTACCAGTCCAAGTCTGGTCGAAGACTTTGAAAATACAAAATCGCGACTCATAAAAACAATCTCATTAACTGCTCCATCCGGGGCAGCCAATAGGGCTGTGGGCAGTATGTCTCTTTACAAAAAGATAAAAGAGGAAAATCCGGATTTTACTACTTTGGACTTTCGCGTGATGCAGTATAGCCATTTTTTTTAACAGGAATCCCCAAAAAAATATACCTCAATTTGTTGAGTGTTGTTGAAACAAACTAAAAAGAGCTCCGTCTTTCGATCGGAGCTCTTTTACGAGAACACTATATGAAAATGAAAAATTTTATTTCTTTATTACAGGGTAAAACTACCACCTTCAGGTTTCTTTTAGAAAATATTGTTGTGAACTGTGTTGGTTTTGTGGCGTAGGTAATCTATTTTGTGATTTCAAGTATTATCCAACCTCAAGATTCTCATATATTGGCGATATTTATGGCCTTAAATGGGTTTCCTTGAATAGAAACAATAATTATAACGTAGCTCAATTTCAAAAATCTATGCAACAAGCAGAAAGACTCCAAGTATTCAAGAAGTCGGTCAATAATAAATTCAATATATATAACAGCTTATTTCTCAATCTGCCTTATCGCGATATTGAGAATGTAGGTATGTTGATTCCCTTGTTGTTGGATCAATGTCAAAAGGGACTCAAATCAGGGCAGAATCCTCAGCAAATATTGAATAATTTTTTTCAGAACTATGCGACTATCGAATCAGAACAAGATCGCATCGATTTTATGTTCAAAATAGTTCAATATGTAGAACGCCAGGTTGTATTATACGATAGTGTCGAAGATGCTGCTTTTCCTGAATTACACGAGCACAGCACTTCTTTATCGATACGTGATTATATGCAGTTGATCGAGAAGAATAAGAGTTGGGCAAAAGTATCTGAAAAACTTTCTACTTTCAGTGCTCGTATTGTCCTTACCGCTCACCCAACACAATTTTATACACCTGCCGTATTGGGTATCATGGGCAATTTGAGGTCATTGATTGTCGAAAACAAGATCAATGAAATCGATGTCACCCTCCAACAACTAGGCCTGACTTCATTGATCAATGCCAAAAAACCAACTCCGTTAGACGAAGCCAAGAATATCATTTTCATCCTTAGAAATGTCTATTACGATGCTGTGGGTGACCTATATACCTACATCAAAGAGAATATAGATAAAGAAGATTTTTCAAATCACAATATCATGAAACTGGGGTTTTGGCCAGGTGGTGATCGTGATGGTAATCCGTTTGTGACTGCGGCCATAACAAAAGACGTTGCCGATGAACTACGACTTACCTTGATGAAATGTTACTACAATGATCTAAAAAACTTGCACCATAAGCTCTCTTTCAAAGGTTTGCAAAACCAGATAACGGATTTAAGGAGTAAACTTTACAAAACAATGTTCGATGCCAGAGAGGTAATCTCTTATTCGGAAATTCTAGGCACACTTACGGGAATTAAATCAATTCTAATAGAGAAGTACCACGGGTTATACCTGAAGGATTTAGAACATTTAATCGACAAGGTCAAGATATTTAAAACACATTTTGCCACTCTTGATGTAAGACAAGATCATAGCAAGCATAAGTTTGTTGTTGAGGCGATTCTCAAAAAGCATGGCAAAATCAAAGAAAGTGTTTCTGAGTTGACGGAAAAGCAATTGGTGAATATACTCCTGAAGGAGGATATAAATGCGCTTACGGGAGATTTCAAGGAGGATATCGTAAAGGATACCATCAAGAACATTCGACAGCTGAAAACGATACAAAATAAAAATGGGGAAGAAGGCTGCAATAGATATATCATAAGTAATTCAGAAGATATTTTCTCTGTACTTTTTGTTTTTGGCCTATTTAGATGGTGCGGATGGAATACAGAAGAAATCACCTTTGATATCATTCCACTTTTCGAGACAATGAAAGGTATGGAAAGCTCTGAGGATACTATGCAACGACTTTTCGATTTAAAAATATACCGTGATCATTTGATTCGAAGAAATGATGTACATACCATTATGTTGGGTTTCTCCGATGGAACAAAAGATGGTGGGTATGTCAAAGCAAATTGGAACATTTTAAAAACTAAGGAGACACTGTCAAAAGTCTGCAAGAAGAATAAGATTAAAGCTATATTTTTCGATGGTAGAGGTGGCCCGCCGGCGCGAGGTGGTGGAAAAACACATCGCTTTTATGCGGCGCAGACTAAAGATATTGCGAATAATGAAATACAGCTGACCATTCAAGGTCAGACCATTACCAGCACTTATGGTACTAAAGAACAGTTTCGGTACAACTGTGAGCAATTGTTGACCGCTGGTTTGTCAAATAACCTGTTTGGAAAGGAAAATATTATTTCTAGGGAAGACCGCAAGTTAATGGAACAACTTTCAGATTTGAGTTTTGCTAAATATGATGCCCTAAAGCATCATGAAAAGTTCATGTCGTATCTTGAGGACATGAGTACCTTGAAATACTATACGAAGGCCAATATTGGGAGTAGGCCCGGTAAACGAGGGAACAAGGCCAAATTGGAATTAACAGATCTTAGGGCGATTTCTTTTGTAGGTTCTTGGAGCCAGTTGAAACAGAATGTACCCGGTTATTTCGGAATCGGAACCGCTATTCAAACCTTGAAAGAGAAGGGAAAATTAAGAGACTTGAAAAAGATGTTCAAGGAGGTACCTTTCTTTAAGGCCTTGATGTTGAATAGTATGATGTCATTATCTAAATGCTATTTCGAGCTTACGAGCTATATGAAAGAGGATTCGGAATACGGAGCGTTTTGGCAAATTCTTCATGACGAATACAAGCTCTCAAAAAAAATGCTATTGTTGCTATCCGATATGGATATTCTGATGGAACGAGAAGCCGTTTCTAGAGAATCCATAAAAATACGCGAGAATATTGTTTTACCACTTTTGGTAATTCAACAATATGCATTGCAAAAAATAGGTCAAGAAACTGATTTTAAAGAATTGTATGAGAAAATAGTAACCCGTTCTTTGTACGGTAATATCAACGCTAGTCGTAATTCTGCCTAGTGCAGAAAA
>CAZTLZ010000012.1:0-10509 GCA_964614665.1 uncultured Maribacter sp. | reverse complement strand
CAATATCGGAAAAAAGAGTTATTCAGAATATCAGGATATTTTTCAAATCATTAGGGAAAAGTTTACCGGTGTAACAATCAGTGGGGGTTCAATTTATGTGAGGGGATTTATAGGAGGTGATCAAACGCCACTTTTTGTCGTGGACGGTAACTATGTAAATAGTATCGCTGGAATTAACCCAGATGAATTGCAATCAATTGAGCTTTTGAAGGGAGAAAATTCTGCATTATATGGTTCGAGGGGCGCTCCTGGGGTCTTTGTCATTACTCTCAAAAAATAGGATTTTAATTTTCATAAACTTTGAATTCAGCACCCATACCATAATTACGATGGCCCGTTTGAATGAGTTTCGACTTCTGGTTGTAGTTCTTGTCAAAAACCTGCCATTTCTTTTTGTTCAGGAAGATGCGCCGCACGTAGGTGTTTTGAATCTCAAGCTGATTTGTAAAGGGTAGTAAAGGGCGAAAAGAAGTGGAGATTTTTTGAATACCTCGAGCTGTTTTGATTTCACGATATTGTTTGGTTTGTGCTAGACGGCCTTTTGAATTTTCATAACCCAATACCTGGAGCGAAACGAATAGCCCTGTCTCTGGAATATATATGGACTTGTCTAAAACATCCAATTCAAATATTTTGTCTTCTTTTTCATCAATGGAAAATACCACATTTTCATAACCCATTGGTTCACCGGGAAAACCATTTTGATTCTTGTAAAAGTTGACCCGAAAAATGGTGGCGAATTTCCCTTTTCCTTTTGATTTGTATTTTGATTCCGCATTAATGGGAATTAGTAACTTTGAGATTTGAGAAGGCTTATTTTCATATTGTTTGAATAAAACGGCCACCTCACTTTCTACAGTAGGAAGCCAGGAAGCAAACAAATCGGTATGGGTCAACGGCTTTTGTTTCTTGAATTTAAACTTCCCTTCTTTTTTAGCGGAGACAACTACTTCGGTCAATTGTGAAACTTCAGCTTTTAATAGAACGTTTTGAGGTAGTTCAATGGTGAGAACCGCTTTTTCGGTGTATCCCATTGCGGAGATAAACAAAGTATCTATATCCTTATATTTTTCTTTTGAAAAATTGAATTGACCATCCTCATCAGCAAAATTCCCTAAACCATTGCCAAAGGAAATAGTCGAAAAAGGAATTGGCTCTTTATTCAGGCTATCCAATATTACCAAGGTCTGAGCCTCGATATAATTAGTAAATAAAAGTATTAGAATGAGAAAGGTGCCGTTTCGTTGCATTAGTTCCATAATATAGAAACGAAAAGATGGGAGTTAAAGTGTTGACAAAGGAATTCCGGCAGGAAATAAATTGCATCAAAATTACTTGAATATTTGAATTAGTTGGCGATACCCATGCCAACTACATGTGCCGTCGTCGGTTCTAAAGGTTTCATTCCCATATCGTAGAACATATGTGTCGACAGTAGTACACCCACCTATTTGTAATGCTCTAAGCTGAAGTTCAAAAGTTTTGAATAGCTCAATATCAGAATTAGTAAGCACCTTAAATGAATCTTGTAAACTTGCCGTTAAAACATCATCTTCCTTGGAAATTAGTACGGTTTGGCGGGTGCCATGAAAACAACCAATAGAAGTTATTTCAATAGAGTAACTTTCACCATTTTGAAGTGATTCTATTAGTGTAGGTTGAGCTTCGTCCAAATGAATTCTGATATTCTTAGGGTTTGTGTTGGCAATGGAAGATATTGGAAATATGGTTATTAAAACGAAAAGAAAAAATAATGTCAGCTTGATTTTCATATCAAATCATTCTCAATAAGTATACCGTTTTATACTCTTTTAGGGAACCGAAGCCATATTCGTCAATCAAAGACTTGGGGAAATTAAAAATGTGGCAAACACCTATATTTTTGTACTTAATATTCCGTAGAAAACTTTTATACCATACGCAATCTGCCCAATTTTTAAGTTTTCGTTCGGACTATGCTGATTATTATCTGGGTTCACCATGGGCACAATAAATGCCGGAATTTTCAGCTCATTGATAAAAGGTGCAATAGGTACCGTACCTCCCATAATTCTAATTTGTACAACATCTTCACCTAATGTTGTTTTTAAGGTATTCACCAAATATTCTCCATATGGGTTGGTCAAATCGGTTCGAAAAGCGTCTGTTACATTTCCTTCAATAATGGTCATGATCTTATCATGGGCCATTCGCTCTTTTTTCGATGGAATTGTATCCATGGTAAAGAACCCCTGTTTTTCGATGTGTTTTTTCACCAAATCTTTTAAGCGAGTTCCATCACTTTCTGGCACCAATCGCAAATCAAGTTCCGCAGTTGCTGATTCAGGAACAATGGTCCTAGCTTTTTTACCAATCCACCCTGAGCCCAAGCCGCGGATATTCAAAGAGGGGTATTGTAAAGATTCTTGATAAAAAGCACCAACTTTTTCTGGTGTCTTGACAGCTAGATTGGTATTAATGGTTGTTGCATCATCAGGCACACTTTTTAGAACTGACATGGCATTTTCATCCAAGGTGATTCCATCATAGTACCCATCAATAACTACTTTGCCATCGGTATCTTTCATGCTAGTAAGAACTTGCGCCAACAGAAATCCGGGGTTTGGAGCATAGTTTCCATAATGGCCGCTGTGCTGAGGTTTAATAGGGCCATGTGTGGTCAATGAAAGTGTGGTGATTCCTCTACATCCATACACTACGGTCGGTTTGCCAGAAACATGTACTGGACCATCATTAATAATCAGAAAATCCGCCTCTAGCAATTCGCGATATTCTTTTACTGCTTTCGGAAGGGGTTTGCTACTTTTTTCCTCCTCACTATCTAAAATAACCTTAATGTTAAATGGAATTTCTTGCCCGTTCTCTTTTAATAAATCGATGGCACTTAAAAACATGATAATAGGTCCTTTATCATCAGAAGTCGAACGGCCGAACAACCGCCAATCGTAGTTGATATCTTCGTTAAGGTCTTCGAAGACCTGATTTTTCCAACCATCACCTTCCGGAGATTTCAAAACCACTTCATACGGGTTGGGTTGATGCCATTTCGAAGGGTCGACCGATTGCCCATCTAAATGCATGTAAAACAGGATAGTGGGCTTGCTATCTTCCATGGGAAGTGATGCAAAGAACAAAGATTCTCCCTCCGTCGGAAGTATCGAGGAGTTAAACCCTCTTGCATTGAAATTCTTTTCAAGCCAGGTCAGGTTGCGATTGATATCAGCATGGTCAAGCGCGTCATTAGGAATTTTCACAAAACTCCGAATCTCATTTATCGCCTGTCGTACTTGTCTTTTAAGCTGTGCTTCTTCTTGAGCAGCTACATTAAAAACAAAGATAAAAGAGAGAACAAAAAGTATTTTTTTCATTAGGATTTGGATTGAAATAGAGGGTTTAAAAGTAAGGATAATTGAGAGAATAGAGGGGTGTTTGTGAAAGGATGTTTTAAGAGGATTTCGTTTCTAGCTCCCCTCGCTTGAGAGGAGATCCTCTCAATTTTTTAGTTTGATCAATTTCGACACCACTAACCGAACCAATAGCAGAAAAGGAAATCCATGCAAAAGAACATCAAACCAATCTTGAACCTTCATACCAATTGCCCCACCGGCAATCCATTTTAGTTTGCCCCAAATATGAGGCTCAGGGAAGAAAGGTGCCAACCCTAATGTTAAACATACAAGAACTATAAGTTTCCAATTGTCGATGAAGTCCTTCAAACTATCTTATTTTCTTAATGAAGTCGGATATGGAATCTACTCCGTACGTTGTTAAAAACTTAATAAAGGCAGAACCGATAATAGCCCCTTTGGAATGTTTGGTGGCTGTTTCAAAGGTTTCAGAATCCTTAATTCCAAAACCAACAATTTGTGGGTTTTTCAAATTCATGCCAGCAATACGTTCAAAGTATTCGCTTTGGGTATTTCCAAAGCCTTCCTTTGACCCCGTAACACTTGCGGAACTTACCATATAGATGAATCCATCGGAGGCTTCGTTGATTTGCTGAATTCTTTCATCACTGGTTTGTGGTGTAATCAAGAATATGTTAAGGAGACCATATTTTTTGAAAGTTGCTTCGTAATCTTCTTGATAAACATCTAAAGGCAAATCGGGCATGATAATTCCATCTATACCAATTTCATGACATTTTTTACAAAAGGCTTCCACTCCATATTGCAGCATCGGATTAAAATACCCCATAATAATCAGTGGAATAGAAATTGTTTTACGGATGTCTTCGAGTTGTTCGAAAAGCTTTTCAGTAGTCATTCCATTTTTTAAGGCAGCGGTTGAGCTTTCCTGAATTGTAGGTCCGTCAGCTAAAGGGTCACTAAATGGCAGTCCGATTTCGATCATATCGACACCGCTTTTTTCTAAGTTTTGAATGATCTGTACGGTATCATTTAGTGCTGGGTAGCCTGCTGTGAAATATATAGAGAGGAGTTTTTCATCCTCTTGGAGTTTTTGATTTATCCTATTGGTCATTATGTTAGTTTGAAATAGTCAATGTATGTGTTCAAATCCTTATCTCCACGTCCTGAAAGACTAATCACAACTACATCACTAGGTTTGAATTTTTTGTGTTCGAAAATGGCAAGGGCATGTCCGGTCTCAATAGCAGGAATAATTCCTTCCAATTGCGAAAGTTCTAATCCAGCGGTCATGGCCTCATCATCGGTTGCGGAATAAAACTCCGCTCTGCCAGATTTATGCAAATGCGAATGCATCGGTCCTACACCCGGATAATCCAATCCCGCGGAAATGGAATACGGTTCTGTAATTTGCCCGTCCGTAGTTTGCATCAACATGGTTTTACATCCGTGAATGATACCGATTTTGCCCAAAGCCGAGGTTGCTGCACTTTCACCTGATTCTATTCCTTTTCCTGCAGCTTCGACGGCGATAATACCAACTTCTTCTTCATCTAAATAATGATAGTATGTGCCTGCAGCGTTGCTTCCCCCGCCGATACAAGCAACTACATAATCGGGATTTTCACGTCCTTCTTTCTCCTTCAGTTGCCATTTAATTTCTTCGGATATGACAGATTGAAATCGTGTTACCATATCCGGGTAGGGGTGAGGGCCAATAGCCGAACCGATAATATAATGCGTATCAACGGGATTGTTAATCCAATCCCGAATAGCCTCATTGGTAGCATCTTTTAGGGTGCGGCTTCCAGAAAGGGCCGGACGAACCTCAGCGCCCAACATTTTCATTCGTGCAACATTCGGAGCCTGTCGGGCGATATCGATTTCTCCCATATAAACAACACACTCCATGCCCATCAAAGCACAAACAGTGGCTGTTGCTACACCGTGCTGCCCGGCACCGGTTTCCGCAATGATTCTGGTTTTACCCAACTTCTGAGCCATTAGAATCTGACCTATGGTATTATTTACCTTATGCGCACCGGTGTGATTTAAATCTTCCCTTTTTAGATAGATTTTACAGTCGTGCTTTTCAGAAAGGCGTTTGGCAAAATAGAGCGGGGAAGGCCTACCTACATAATCTTTCAATAATTGATGGAATTCTTTTTGAAAAGAATCCTCATACATGATTTCTAAATATTTTTGGCGTAATTCTTCTACATTTGGATACAACATTTCAGGAATGAATGCTCCGCCAAATTCTCCATAATATCCTTTTTTGTCTACGTGATAACTCATTTAGTTGTCAGTTTTTGGTTGACCCTTGTCCGTTAGCATTTTTTGAAATTCTTTTACTTTTTCAACATCCTTTAGTCCTGGTTCGATTTCAAATTTGCTGTTCACATCAATTACATGGCAATATTGTGCTTCCGGTTGCTTCATAAATTCCTTGATGGAATCGATTTCTTCCAATCCGATACCTCCGCTTAAAAAATATGGCTTTGTGGATGGATAATCCTTTAAAATCTTCCAATTAAACGTATAGCCGTTGCCGCCAGGAAGCTTTCCTTTCGTGTCAAATAAATAATAATCACAAACGTCTTCAAAATGTTTTAACTCTGTAAAATCAAAACTATCTTTTAGGGAGAATACCTTGATGATTTTGAGATGTGGCATCTTCTTTTTTAACTCGTCACAATATGCAGGGCTTTCCTTACCATGCAATTGCGCCAAGAGAAGGCCATACTTTTCTACTTTTTTAGCTATCTCTAAAATGGTTGCATCAACGAAAATTCCAACTTTTTTTATGTTATGCGGAATTGAGGGCATCACATTATCAAAAAACCGTTTCGAAGGTTTCCAAAAAATAAAGCCTAAATAGTCTGGCTTTAGAGCAGCGACTTCCATGGTATTTTTGTTCATCCCACAGACTTTCAGATGGACCTTCTCCCAGTCCTTTCTAAAGGAAGAGGAGTTCGAATCTTCTTTATTTGAATAATAGTAATCCAACTTATTTTAGTTTTTGAATAAACTCGGTAGCACTTTGACCCGGATTATCCGTCTTCATAAAGTTCTCGCCTATTAAAAACCCCTGATAACCATATTGTTTTAAACCATTAATGGCCTCGATGGAACTAATACCGCTTTCAGATACTTTTACAAAATCATCGGGAATAAATTCAGACAATGATTTACTGGTTGCTAAACTGACTTCGAAAGTTTTTAAATTTCGGTTATTGACCCCCATCATATCTAAACTTGGCATTATTGATTTATGCAATTCCTCTTTATTATGCACTTCTAACAATACATCTAAATCCAGGCTTTTGGCTAACTCAGAAAAGGTCTTGATTTCCACTCTCGACAAAACAGCGGCTATTAATAAAATCACATCCGCTCCATGTGCTTTCGCTTCTAGAATCTGATATTCATCAATGATAAATTCTTTTCGAAGTAAAGGCATTTCAACGGAAGCTCTGGCCAATAATAAATCCTCTAAAGAGCCACCAAAGTATTTGATATCGGTCAAAACGCTCATGCCGCAAACTCCTGCTTTTTGATATCCTTTTGCCACCTGGCCTACATTCGTATTTTGGTTTATTGTTCCCTTGGATGGAGAACGTCTTTTGTGTTCGGCTATAATTCCTGTCTGGCTATTTCGTAATGCATTAGCCAAAGAGAAGGCTTCTCTAGTGAACAAGGCCGAAGCTTCTAACTGTTTCGTTGGAATAAGCGATTTTTTTAAATCGACTTCTTTGTACTTGTCTTTTACTATTTTATCTAGAATGTTCATCTCCTCCCTAACCCTCCCCAAATGAGAGGGAGTTTTATTTAGTTGTTACTTAATTCTTGCAGCTTGCGCAAAGCTTTTAATCCATTACCACTCAATAAAGATTCTTTCGCCTTTTCAAACCCATCCTTTACACTTGTATTTTCGACTGTGGAGATTGCAACACCCGCATTGGCACAGACGACATTATTCTGAGCTTCTGTTCCTTTTCCTTGTAAAATATTGAGAAAGATTTGCGCTGATGTTTCAATTGTATTGCCGCCCACAATTTCAGATTGTTTGATAGATGCTACTCCAAAATCAGATGGTGTTAGCATTCCCTCCGATTTATTGGAAATAGTTTTCGTATTTCCTGTCAAGGAGATTTCATCATACCCATCTAAAGCGTGCAATACTGTATAATTCTTATCAGTATTCTGATAGAGGTATCCGTACATACGTGCCAATTCCAAATTAAAAACACCTACCATTTGGTTCTTTGGAAAAGCGGGGTTCACCATGGGGCCTAACATATTGAAAAAGGTTTTTACGCCAAGCTCTCTTCGGATAGGAGCCACATTTTTCATTGCAGGGTGGAATAGGGGAGCATGCAAAACACAGATACCCGCTTCATCAATGGACTTCTCTAAAAAGTCAGCTTCGTTGCTAAACTTGATACCTAAAAATTCCATGACGTTGCTACTTCCACATTTTGAAGAAACTCCATAATTACCATGTTTGGTGACCTTAACTCCAGCTCCTGCTGTGACAAAAGAGGCCAAAGTTGAAATATTGAAAGTGTCTTTTCCATCACCCCCGGTACCACATAAATCAATGGGATTATAAGCGGATAAATCTATCGCCAAACACAATTCAAGAAGTGCATCACGAAAACCTTCCAATTCTTCAATGGTAATACTTCGCATCATATAAACAGTCAGAAAGGCCGCTATTTGACTTGTGTTGTAATCGCCTTTGGCAATATTCACCAAAATTTGCTTGGCATCTGCTGCCTCAAGGATGTCGTGATTGATTAATTTGTTTAGTGTTTCTTTCATTTTTTTAACCAGTTTTTTAATATCTGCTTTCCATCTGGAGTCAAAACCGACTCTGGGTGAAACTGTACTGCACAAACATCATATACTTTATGTCTAAGTGACATTACTTGTCCATTTTTATCAAAAGATGTCGCTTCCAATACTTCTGGAAGATTCGGATCTACTACCCATGAATGATAGCGACCTACTTCTATTTCCTTGGGCAGTCCTTCAAACAATACATCCTCTTTAGTAATGTTGATTTTTGTCGCAATGCCATGATATACTTCATCTAAATTATTTAACGAACCTCCGAAGACTTCTCCAATGGCCTGTTGCCCTAAGCATACGCCAAAAATGCTTTTGGTTGGGGCATATTTGGCGATGATCTCTTTTAGTAGTCCCGCTTCATCTGGAATACCAGGCCCCGGAGATAGTACAATTTTATCAAAAGCATCGACCTCTTCTAAGGTCAGCTGGTCATTTCGCTTTACAGTTACATTACAGTCTAAATCTTCTAAATAATGGACTAGATTATAAGTAAAGCTATCGTAGTTATCTATAACTAATATCCTCATCATCTTAAATTGTTTCAGCAATTTCCAGGGCTTTTGTCAAAGCTCCCAGTTTGTTATAGGTTTCTTGTAATTCGTCATCGGCATTAGAGGCCGCAACCAAACCAGCGCCCGCTTGGTAGTGCAATTCATGATTTTTACTAAGGAAGGTTCGAATCATGATTGCATGGTTGAAATTCCCGTTAAAATCCATAAAACCGATTGCACCGCCATAGTAACCTCTGCTTGTTTTTTCATATTTCTCAATGAGTTGCATTGCCATATGTTTAGGTGCGCCGCTCAAAGTGCCAGCTGGGAATGTATCTGCCACCACCTTCATAGTTGGGATATCTTTTTTCTTTTGTCCGGTTACTTTTGATACCAAATGAATGACATGTGAAAAGAACTGTACCTCACGATAATTAGCAACTTCGACCATATTTCCGTTTCTGCTAAGGTCGTTTCTTGCTAAATCTACAAGCATGACGTGTTCACTATTTTCTTTGTCATCTTCGGTCAATTGTTTCGCAAGAATAGCGTCTTGTTCGTCATTTCCGGTTCGCTTAAAAGTGCCGGCAATCGGGTGAATTTCTGCGATACCCTCTTTAACGATGAGTTGTGCTTCAGGAGAGCTTCCGAAGATCTTAAAATCCCCATAGTCAAAATAGAACAGATAGGGTGAAGGGTTAACTGAACGCAGGGCTCGGTACACATTGAATTCATCTCCTTTAAAACCTTGTGAAAATCTTCGTGAAAGAACCAATTGAAATACATCCCCACGTTGACAATGTTTTTTGGCCAATTCTACATGTTCTTTATATTCATCATCCTTTAGATTGGAATAAGCATTTCCATCCAAAGAAAAATTATAGGAGGCAAAATTTTTAACGTTTAGTAGCTGCTCTATTTCAGGAACATTGCTTTCGGCCTCAAAACAGTTGGCAAAAATATAGGCCTCATTTTTGAAATGATTGATGGCTATGATGTTTTGATATACGGCATAGTATATATCAGGAATCTTAATCGAATTCTCTTTCTTAGAAAGCTGAACGTCTTCATAGTATCGAACGGCATCGTATGCCATATAGCCGAAGAGTCCGTTGTCGATGAACTTGAAATCACTTTTTCCGGCATCAAATTGCTGACTGAAATCATGAATGATACCAACAACATCGGTTTGAGCATCAATCTGTATTTCATCTGAAGTACCATCGGGAAATTGCTGAATTACAATTTCGTTTTCCACTTTTATCGAAGCAATCGGGTTACAACATATATAAGAGAAACTATTATCATTGGCGTGATAGTCACTACTTTCTAGAAGTATACTGTTTGGAAATCTATCCCTGATTTTCAAGTATACACTAACAGGAGTAATAGTGTCGGCCAAAATTTTCTTGTGATGTGACTTTAAAATAAATTTCATGTGATGCTATAAAATGAGTAAGGCTTGTCGTGATGACAAGCCTTATATAGTTTTACTACAACGGTGCTTAGCTCACGATATCTGTCGAGAGTTAGACCACCACCAAGTATTTGTATTTCTTAAATGCATTGGTCAAATATAGAAATCATTTTTATAATCACCAATACGGTTTGAAATAAAAACAAAAAAACCTGCACTCGTTAAAAAGTGCAGGTCGCTTAACTTGTGAGGTCAAGTCTACTAAAATTCTAAATCTACAACTAAATCAAATTCGTCATAGATGGTTTTGTCTCCTAAATTCTCAAAGAAACTACCTGAGCCATATTTTACATCATAGTTTGCTCTGTCTACTTTT
>CAZTLZ010000011.1:0-38101 GCA_964614665.1 uncultured Maribacter sp. | reverse complement strand
AAATCAAAGGCCACCATAACTATAGGCACTTCAGCCGCTTTTGCGATATAGTAAAATCCCGTCTTCCATTTGGTTACTTTTTTACGGGTACCTTCCGGGGCAATAGTCAATCTAAACTTATTTCGCTCTTTAAATAAAGCTGTTATGGCACCTACCGTATCGTTTGCTTTACTTCTGTCAATTGGGGCACCACCTGTCCATCTGAAAACAAAACCAAAAGGAGGTTTGAATAAACTCTTCTTGGCCACATAATTAATTTTCTCGTTCCATACCTTCCGTATCAGCAATCCAAGGAAAAAATCAACCCAACTGGTATGGGGCACAACAATTATAACACATTTCTTCAGATAGGAAGGAAATTCTCCCGCCACACTCCACCCTAATACCTTGAAATAGATGAATTTGGCGATGGCTTGCATAGGTCTAATAATTTGTATCGGTGAAATTGATTCTATTTCTGCCGACAGAATTCGGTCTAAAGAACACTATATTTTTGTGTAGATCGACTTTAGTTTTTCTGGAGTAATCGTTTTGCGCCATTTCTTGCCAAGTGCATTTTCCCAAAGAGGCTCCATGTTCATTGCAACTTTGATCATAATATCAAAATCACCTTCATCAAGATCTGCACAAATATTAGTCGGAAGTTCAATTTGATGCTTTTCTCTCATGAGATGAAAAAGTGCTACACCTTCCGGATAGAATTCTTCCAAATGTTGAAACACCAAGCAATTACCAATTCCATGTTTTATGCCAAGCAGATAAGAAAGGCCATAGCTCATTGCATGTGCAACACCAACCTGTGAATAAGCGATACTCATACCACCGTGCCAAGAGGCCATCATCAATTTATCCCTTGATTCCTCAGGTGTTATTTCACCCAAATAGACTTCTTTACAAAGGTCAAGTGCCTTTTCACCATAACTCTCGCTAAAAGCATTCAAATAAGTACCGTTCAACGACTCGACACAGTGAATGTAACAGTCCATCCCAGTATAAAACCATTGCCTTTTGTCAACTCCTTGAGTTAAATCGGGATCCAAAACTACTTGATCAAAAGTGGTATAATCTGAGTTTATACCCAATTTCATCTTAGGGCCCAAGAGGACCGTGGTTCTTGAAACCTCCGCTCCGGTACCACTTATGGTTGGTATACCCACGTGATAAATAGGACAATTCTGGACCAAATCCCACCCCTGATAATCGGATGCACTACCTTTATTGGTCAATAAGATGGAAACCGCCTTAGATAAATCCAGCAATGTACCTCCTCCGATGCCGACAACTCCAGATGGTTGTTCAGTAAAATCGGTTCGAATTCTTTTTACCAGACAATCTACCTGCTCGGTCTTAGGTTCCTCATCGGCCGAAATAAAAATTAGCTGATCATTAAATATTAAGGGGATACGTTTCACTAGCTCGGTACCTTCAAAAACATCATCGACCAGAAAAATAAACGGGGCATCCGAATGTTTTCGATTAGGCATTAGTATATCACCTAATTGATTGAAACTGCCTCGACCAAATACAACCCTTGGTACCATCGGGAAATTACGGTAACCCATGTTTTGGGCGACTACTGCCTTCTTAATTCCAATATCTTTTTCTATATGCATAAATTGATTTACAAATACTTTAAAATATCCGTCAAAATATTGATTTTCATATAATTAAAATCTTTTTCTTCTACTGATACTTCTTCATGTTGCCATGTGGTATGAAACGGAACATGTACTGCTTGTCCTCCAATATTGATAATTGGCAAAACATCTGATTTCAGCGAATTACCTATCATTAAGAATTCCGTAACGTCAACCTCCAGATTTTCAAGCAAATTCATATAGTTCGCCTCTTTTTTATCACTTAATACCTCAACATGGTGAAAGTACTTTGATAACCCCGATCGTTCTATTTTTCGTTCTTGATCCAATAAATCTCCTTTGGTCATTACAATCAATCGATAGTTTCCATTCAACTTTTCAAGAACTTCGACTACACCATCCAATAATTCAACCGGATGGTTGATCATTCTTTTTCCAAGATTCAAAATTTCGGTCAAGGTTGCCTGAGATATGGTATTATTTGAAAGTTCTAAGGCCGATTCAATCATTGAGAGTACGAAGCCTTTTATACCGTAGCCATAAAGCTCCAAATTTCTCATCTCCATTTTAAAGAGCTCTTGATCTATTTTGTTCTTAGTTTCAAAGTCTTCCAACAGGCTGGCAAACTTTTCTTCGGTTTCCCTAAAATAAGTTTCGTTGACCCAAAGGGTATCATCGGCATCAAAACCAATAACCTTAATCTTACTCTTATCTATTTCCATGCTGCTTGTGCTCTTCTCAGGTCTTCAGGAGTATCAATTTCTATGCCACTCACTGTAGTTTCCACCATCTTAATCTTCTTTCCATACTCCAAATAACGAATAGCCTCTATTTTTTCAGTAGCCTCTAACGCCAACATCGGTAACCGCTGAAAATCCATCAATGCACTTTTGCGAAACGCATATATTCCTTTGTGTTTGTAATAGGTGGTATCCACATCCGTGGCTCTAGCATATGGAATCGGGGAACGTGAAAAATACAATGCAAAATTCCAATTGTCGATAATTACCTTGACCGTATTGGGGTTTTCGATTTCTTTCGGATCAGAAATTTTTACCATAAGGGACGCCAAGTCAATCTCCATTTCGATATCATCCTGAAATACATCTAGAACACTGGCCAAACTGTCTCGGTCCGTAAAAGGTTCATCTCCTTGAACGTTTACAATAATATCTACTTCCATATCGGCAACGGCCTCGGCAATTCTATCGCTTCCACATTCATGTTCCTCAATGCTCATGATGGCCTTTCCACCAGAATTGGTAATAGCATCAAAGATTATCGCGCTATCAGTGACCACGAAAACATCGTCAAATAAATTTGTTTTAACGGCCGCCTCATAGGTACGAACAATAACTGGCTTGCCGGATAAATCTTGCATCAGTTTTGCCGGAAATCGAGATGCCGCATAACGGGCCGGAATCATTGCAATTACTTTCAAGTCACTAGAATTTAATCTGTATTGAATACCTTTTGCAAATAAAGCATATTTACGTTTTGATGCGAGGTCTTAGTTTTCGATAAATTCGAAAAATTATGAACAAAATGATGATAACCAGTATGGCTGCCAGAAAGGGAGCAAATATCGAAGCTGCACTAACAACAACAGCCGTACCTGTTTCCAAGGTGGATATAACCGGGTTCGCCAACCCACCAGTAGTTGCAGAAGAAGCCAATCTGCCTGTAGCCCCAGCTCCCTTGATCGCCGTAGCCGTACCACCTCCGGCTATTATAGCCAAAGACCAAGTTACTACAGGGTCAAGGTTGGCCACTGTAGAAACCATGACAGCGGTACCTGCAATTGCCGCTAAGGGCACGGCCACACTATCCAACAGATTATCGACCCATGGAATAAAATAAGCGAATATCTCAACTACGGTGGCCACCCCAAGTGTTATGACGGCCGCAAGACTTCCTATCCATTGCCAACTTTCATTGAGTTCCCACACATCAAAATAGGCAGCAAGACTTAACGCAAATAGGGGTAAAAACACTCTAAAGCCAACGGAAGCGGCCAGTCCAACACCTAGAAAAATACTGATAATAGTTTCGGAAGTCATCTTATAGGGGTACTAATTGTTACTTACTTTTCAAGCCATCATTGATACAATAAGCTTCAAACTTTTGGTAATTACGAATTTAACTTATTCCGCATCAAGAAAAAAATCGTTCTTAAAACCAATAAGGTAAAGTTGGTTTTTGGCTCTGGTAACGGCCGTATATAGCCAGCGTAAATAATCTTTGTCTACCCCATTTGGGAGGTATGGTTGTTCCACAAAAACCGTATTCCATTGCCCACCCTGAGATTTATGGCAAGTGATTGCATATGAGAATTTAACTTGTAATGAATTGAAGTATTTATTTCCCTTTACGCCAAGGAATTTTTTGTATTTGGATTTCTCATGGGCGTAATCTTCCATGACTCTTTGGTATAGTCGATTTCCATCTTCGTAAGACAATGAAGGTGTTTCAGCTTGGATCGTATCCAATAATAAAACCGTTTCAAATGGCTTTTGATTTGGATAGTCTACCATCTGTACCTTTACTTCGGCAAATTTAAAAGAATACAATTCTTTGATCGCAAAGATTTCCAAAACCTCTATGATATCCCCATTGGCAATAAATCCAGCTCCCGATTTCGGGTCAAGCCAAAAATAGTTGTTCTTGACAACCATCATAAAATCTCCTACCGCAATTTCATTTTCCAAATAAAGAATACGCGACCTGATGTTTTCATTATACAAGTTCGCTCTTTTGTTTGAACGTACAATAAATGCCGTCTCTTCCTTACCATTTTCGGAATACGAAGCATCTATCGCTTCTTGAATCTCATGACCATCGATTAAGCGAACAATGTCATTAAAAGGGTTTACATCGAACTGAAAACCACTAAAATATTCATCTTGTAATTGTTCACGCAGCAATGTTGCATTAACCAGTATTCCTGAATTCTCTTCTTGCCGAACCACTTCGTCAAGCTCTAGCCTTACAACTTGCTTATTATAATTCATCTCTAACTTGTCCGCATCAAGTGCCGGACTCAAATTCAACTTTACCGGTGGTAATTGGGCAGTATCGCCAATCAAAATCAGTTTACAGTTATGTCCGGAATAAATAAACATCAAGAGATCATCCAATAAAGATCCATTTTCAAATAATTTGGAATCTGCCGGTTTATCAGGAATCATGGATGCCTCGTCAACGATGAAAATCGTGTTACGGTGTTTATTGGGTGCTAATACAAACTGAACCCCACCACCACTTTGCTTTTTCGGAAAATATATTTTTTTGTGGATGGTGAAGGCCTGGGTATTTGAGTAATTACTCATCACTTTAGCTGCCCTACCTGTTGGTGCCATTAAAACCGATTTCATTGTTGTCTTCCAGAGGCAGTTTACCAAAGTACCCACTAGCGTTGTTTTTCCAGTACCTGCGAAGCCTTTCAACAAAAAAACGGCATCCTTTTTGCTGGATAAAATAAAGGTGGCCAACTGCTGTAAAGCAATGTCTTGTTTGAGTGTAGGCTCATGTGGAAATTTTTCTCGTAAAACGGTATAAAAAGAAGCGTCAGTTAGCATTGCCATAGGCTATCAAAGATAATCAGGATTTTTAGGCTAAAAACTTTTGCGATTGAAAAAAAAATGTAAATTTGTTGCAACCACTAAATTTAATTAACTCGAGACATAATGAAGACCATAATACAAATTGTACTTTGGATTGGATGCGCAATTTTGGCGTATCTTATTTATCAGTCCGTAACCGGCCCTATTCAATTCGCTAAGGTAAAAAAAGAGCGTTTCGCTAATGTAATTTCCAATTTAAAGGATATTAAAAGCTCGCAAGAAGCTTATAAAACTGTCAATGGAAAGTACGCCAACGATTTCAAATCGCTAATAAGTTTTGTAGATAATGGTCAATATACCATCACCTCGCAAAAAGATTCATCATTTATGCGCTACAACGAGGCATTTCAAATTGATATGCCCGTAGACACAGTGGTAATCGACACCTTGGGTGTACGTGCCGTTAAAGATTCGATTTTTGGAAACGATGACCGTTTCAAGACTATGATGAACGTTCCTGGTGCTGAGGGCAAGACTTTTGAAATGAAGTCGGATATTATCGATAAAGGAGGGTATAAGGCCCCGGTATTTGAAGCCAAGATTGCAAAAGAATTTGTCTTGAGTGACCAACCACAAGATTTGGTGTCTCGTGAAAAAGCCCAGATGAGTGTTGAAGAAGTAGATGGTGCTTATATCTCGGTTGGCTCATTAACACAAGTTAGTACAAGTGGAAATTGGCCACCAATCTATGATCGAAAAAACAATTAATAAAGATATCATTCAAGACTTTGATAAATTGTCCATTCAAGTTAGCTTGAATGGACTTTCTTTTTGCGTTCTTGATACCATCGAACATAGTATTCGCTATTCCGATACTATTGTCTTTGAAGAAGAACGCTCGCCCTATGGACTACAAAAGGGCTTGGTAACACTTTTCGAAAAACATTCACTGCCGAAAAAAAAGTTTTCAGAAGTTATCGTCGTACATCGAAACAATTTGTTCAGCCTGGTACCCAAACCGTTATTTGACAGCGATGAAATGTCTAATTATTTAAAATTCAATACCAAAATTCTGGCTACGGATCATATTGCCCATGACGAAATAGAAGGCTATGATATGGTGAACGTATATGTTCCGTTTGTGAATGTAAATAATTACATCTACGATCTTTATGGAGAGTTCACTTTCAAACATAATGGCACGGTGATGATCGAATCACTTCTCAAAGGAAATAACACCGTCTCTGAACCCACCTGCTATGTTCATGTAGCTCACCGACAGATAGATATTACCGTAATAGAAAAAAAGAAACTTTTGCTCTATAATAGCTTTAAGTTTCATACTAAGGAAGACTTGGTTTACTATCTTCTTTTCACAATGGAACAGCTAAACCTAGATACCGAAAAGACAAAATTAAAGTTATTTGGAAATATTGAGGAGGGAGATGAACTATATGCAATTTGTTATCAGTATGTGAAAAACATTTCCATTTTTGTTCCATCCACTTCCTCTTACCCCTTTACCAATCTAGATAAAGAGGTCATCGATTTTACGGTTTTAAACTCCTTATAATGAGAATTATTTCGGGCACTTTTAAAGGAAGGCGAATCAACGCGCCAAAAAAACTACCCGTCAGGCCCACAACTGATATGGCCAAAGAGGGTCTGTTCAATATATTGAACAACAATGTATACTTTGATGAGATTTCTGTACTCGATCTTTTCTCCGGAACCGGAAACATCAGCTATGAGTTTGCTTCCAGAGGAACTTCCAATATAACTGCAGTAGACGCAAACTATGGATGTGTGCGCTTTATAGAAAATACTTCAGAGGAATTCAAAATGGGCATCACCGTCCATAAAGCCAACGTTTTTACGTATTTGGAAAAAACTGGCTCAAAATCGGACATAATCTTTGCCGACCCACCGTATAATATGGAACTGTCGGATTTTGAAAGAATACATCAGCTGGTTTTCGGCAACGAACTTCTTTTACCAGAAGGGCAGTTGATTATCGAACATGCCAAACAAACAAAATTATCTCATTTGCCAGGCTTTTTGAGTGACCGAAAGTATGGTGGCAGTGTCTTCAGTTTCTTCGGTACTCGTAAGTAAACCAAATGTATACTTTCATAAAAATACCTTTCAATAAAATCCTGTCTATATAGAAACGACAAAGAATTATAAAAAAGCAGGTCATAAGCCGGATTCTGTCTTCGTTCAAAACGAATCCCTATCATTTATCTAGATCTTTGATTACCCAAAGACTCAAACCGCCTACCCTTCGATTTGGGCGTGCTACCCTCAAACACCGATTTACATGACGTTTCACCACATAGAGTTTACCTGATTTCACTACAGCATTACCTGTACATCCTTTCTGCTGCACTTGTCCTATTACGCCAAAACGTAATGACGGGCGTTACCCGCTATGTTGCACTATGGTGTCCGGACTTTCCTCCGCACCAATGGCGCGGCGATAAGGTGACCTGCCAATGGCAAATTTAGCTTAATTGTTGATAAAAAAGTACTTAATCCATCTGAAAGAAAACCTTCGATCCAAACCAATTTTTATATTTGTATTTACCCTTGGTAAAATTTCAAATTGCCTTAAAGCACTATTATTTGGAACCCTTCATAGTATCAGCACGGAAATATAGACCTCAGACATTCAAAGATGTCGTAGGGCAGCAGGCGATTACCAATACGTTGTTGAATGCCATAGAGAATAATCACTTGGCCCAAGCCCTACTCTTTTGTGGACCGAGGGGTGTGGGTAAAACTACTTGTGCCAGAATCTTGGCTAAACAAATCAATCAAGATGGTACCCAAAGCGAAGATGAAGACTTTGCTTTTAATATTTTCGAACTAGATGCCGCTTCGAATAACTCGGTGGATGATATTCGTAATCTTATCGATCAAGTACGGATTCCCCCACAAGTCGGAAAATACAAGGTATATATCATCGACGAGGTTCACATGCTCTCCTCCTCGGCTTTTAATGCATTTTTAAAAACTCTGGAGGAACCACCAAAGCATGCGATTTTTATATTGGCGACTACCGAAAAGCATAAAATTATCCCGACCATACTTTCTAGGTGTCAAATATTCGATTTCAAGCGTATTACGGTCAAGGATGCAGCAGAATACTTAAAATATATTGCTGAAAAACAAGGTGTTGAAGCCGAAGAAGATGCATTGCACATCATAGCCCAAAAAGCGGATGGAGCCATGAGAGATGCCCTCTCCATATTTGATAGAGTCGTAAGTTTTTCGGGTAAACAACTGACCCGAAAGGCGGTCACTGAAAATCTCAATGTGCTGGATTATGACACTTATTTTCAGACTACTGATTTCATACTTGAGCATAATATACCTGGATTGCTTTTACTTTTTAATAAAACCCTAGCACTCGGTTTTGAAGGTCATCATTTTATTAGTGGTCTGGCATCACATTTTAGGGATTTAATGGTATGCCAACACGAAAACACTATTAACCTATTGGAGGTTGGAGAAGGTGCCAAGCAACTTTATCTTGAACAATCTAAAAAGACATCGAAAAAACTGCTATTGCAGGCCCTGAATATTGCCAATGATTGTGACCTGAAATATAAGGCCAGTAAAAACCAGCGGCTGTTGGTCGAACTCACTTTAATGAAATTGGCATCTATTGATTTTGATAGTCAAAAAAAAAATCCTGAATCGATAGCACTTGACCATAAAACGGTTGAATTCATAGCTCCTGCCTCGTTTTTCAAAGGAATCGCCAAAGAACCAATCAAAAAAGTTCATACCGAAGAAACCTTGAATGCTCCGAAGTCGCAAACTGAGGTAACTACCAAAAGCCAGCATACTTCACCAAATATAACTCCCCAAACTCTTAAGGTAACTGAGAATCAAGAAAGTGTGACTTTGGTCGAAAGCAATACCGATTATGTGGTTGTTGAACCAAAGCCAACTATGGCTACAGAGCAAAAAATTGACGAGCTACCAATTGCCAAAAAAATCGAAATAAAGAAACCCGTAAATCGGGTTTCAGGGCTTTCAATATCTAGCCTAAAAGCAAAGAAAAAGCATGAACTTAATAAGAAAGATGATGCCATTGACGAAAGTAAATTGCCCAAAGAAGATTTTTCAGAAGAAGTCATGCAAGGACATTGGGCTGACTTTGTTCAAAAATTGGACGATGCTGGCAGGAAAATATTAGCCTCGAATTTGCATTCTGATGTACCTAAACTGCTTGATGCTACCACCATTTGGATCGAACTGCCTAATGGCACGATGAAAAAGGAAATCGAACGGGAGCAGTACGATTTAATGGAATACCTCAAATTAAAACTGAACAATCATTTCATCAGTCTGAAAATTACCGTCAACGAGGAAACAGCAAAGAAGTTTGCATTCACGCCAGAAGAGAAATACGAAAAATTGCGTGAAAAGAACCCCACAATAGATTTACTTCGTAAAGAGTTCGATTTAGACCTTTGATTTCTTGACCATCCAACCACGTAGGGCCAATAGCAGCATTACGATTGCGATAATCAGAAGTCCGAAAGCCTCTCTCCCTTCCTCGATATTCTTAATATCTCCTGCCCCAATTTCAAAGCCTTCAAATTTTTCAGGGTAGGTATAGAAAAACCCTATCAAAGAAAAAATACCCGCCGCTAAAGGAACGGTAAAAAAAACACGATTGAACGCGAAGGCTATTGATATGATAGCTGCAAGACCCCAAATAATTATCCATACCAAGGGGTCTGGATCATTGTATTGTAGCCCGGCGGAAACTAAAAATAGTAATCCAAAGAGGATTGCAAACACTTTAAAAAAGGTATTCATCGGTTGACATATTTTGTTTCTAATTCTAAATTACAAAATATCAATTTAGGTATTGTAATTACCCTGATTTTTATCATTTCCCGTACTTAAAAAATCGTTTATGTTTTCTTTCTATTTTTGTTCTCAAAATAAATTGAATGCTAGGTTTAAAACTTCCAACAGATCCGAGATGGGTAAATATCGTAGAAAAGAATATTGATGAAATATTGACCGACCATGCGTATTGTGAGCAGAAGGCCGCTAGTACTGCCATTTCATTGATTGTAAGCTTTCCTGAATATACCGAGCTGATTGATGAAATGATTGCACTATCCCGTGAGGAAATGGGACATTTTAAAATGGTGCACGATCGGATTATATCACGAGGGAAAACCCTGGGAAGGGACCGTAAAGATGAATATGTGATACAACTGGTAAAGTTCTTCCCAAAGGGAGGAAGTAGAACAACACAATTGGTTCATCGCCTTTTATATGCGGCTTTAATAGAGGCTAGGAGCTGCGAACGTTTTCGATTGTTATCTGAAGAACTTGAAGACAAAGAGTTAGCGGATTTCTATCATAAACTTATGATAAGCGAAGCAAGTCACTATACGATGTTCCTAAAATTTGCCAGACAATATGGAGACCGTCAAGAAGTAGACAAAAAATGGCAAGAATTACTTGATTACGAAGCGGAAATCATGAAAGAACTTAGTAAAGATGAGCGTATCCACGGATAAAAAAGTCTTCAGTTGACAGATTTAACTTAAATCACAACTTGCTTTCTACTTATTGAAAACTGAGACTACCTCCTTTTCTTACCTAATTTTTTTAGATAATAGTCGTACATCGCGAACTGTGACCGAATTTGGGCATCTTCATTTTTACGATACGCATTATCCTGTGATTCACTGAAAACACGAGCTTTCACATTATCACGCCAAGACATTTCAAAAGTATCCAACAGTTCTTGCTTGATATCTTCATCATAAATCGGACAACCGACTTCAACGCGATTATCAAGATTACGGGTCATCCAGTCCGCCGAAGAAATATAGACTTTTGAAGCACCGTCATTCCCGAAGATAAAAATACGCGGATGTTCCAAAAATTTATCCACAATACTAATAGCCTCGATATTCTCGCTCATTCCTTTTACTCCGGGAACCAAACAACAGGTTCCCCTAATTATCAATTGAATTTTCACTCCTGCCCTACTCGCTTCATACAGCTTATCAACCATTTTGTAACTGGTGAAGCTGTTCATTTTAATTTTAATGTAGGCCTCTTTACCTACCAATGCACATGCTATTTCATTATCGATTAGCTTCAGAAACGTACTCTTAGTATAGTGGGGGGAAACAATCAGATGTTTGTATTTATTGATTTTATAAGTAGTCTCAAAGAAGGCAAAGACTTTGTTCAGTTCTTTGAGTATGGCTTCATGAGCAGTGAATAAAGTATAGTCAGTATAAATACGGGCCGTTGCCTCACTAAAGTTACCCGTACTTATGAATCCATAACGTTTCATTCCTCCCTCTTCTTCACGTTCAATTACGCAAACCTTACTGTGTACTTTTAATCCGGGAACCCCAAAAATCAATTTTACCCCTTCTGCTTGAAGTTGCTCGGCATACTCTATATTCGCCTGTTCATCAAAACGTGCTTGTAGTTCGATTTGCACTGTTACCTGCTTCCCATTTTTAACTGCATTGATCAGTGATGCAGCTACCTGAGAATTGCTTGCCAATCGATACACAGTAATCTTAATTGATCTAACTTTTGGATCTAATGCAGCTTCCCTCAGAAACTTAATGACATAAGAAAACGTGTGATAAGGTGTATACTGCAAATAATCCTTTTGAGCAATTTGCTCTAGTAGGCTACCTTCCATACTAAAACCTTTTACTGGTAGAGGGGTAATCTTGTCATACATCAAATCTTGCCTGCCCAAACTCGGAAAGCCCATATAATCACGACGATTATGATAGCGCCCACCAGGGATTACACTATCGGTATCCTCGATATTCATTTTCTCCTTTAGAAAGCTCAGCGTATCTTTTGCTATACTCTTATCGTAGACAAACCGTACCGGATCTCCCACTTTTCGGTGTTCTACACTCGAAGATATTTTGGCTATGAAACTTTTGCTAAGATCATTATCCATATCCAACTCGGCATCACGGGTGATCTTAATCATGTGAGCCGATATCGATTCATATTCGAACATCGTGAAAATACTCCGTAGACAGTATCGGATAAGATCATCCAAAATAATGATATAGCTCTTATCTCCTTCTTTGGGTAGTTCGACAAAGCGATCTATGCCTTTGGGAATCTCAATTAAAGCATATCTTTTTTCTTTTTTTTCAGCAATCTGGTCCCCTATGATAATCATTTTTACCGCTAAATAAGCGGCAGTATCTTTTAAGGTGGGGAACTCAGTAAGATCGTTAAGAATGATAGTCATCAATTGTGGGCTCACATTCTGAAGAAAATAATCTTTGACGAAATCACGTTGTTTAGCGTTAAGCTGCGTTTCTTTAATTATGAAAATGTTCTGGCCTTCCAATTCGGCCTGAATCTCCTTTAAAATATTTACACTTCTTGCTTGTTGGTTAATTACTATTTTGGTGATTTCCTCTAAGAGATCTTTGGCTATCTCTCCACCCAAGACACTCTTTCCTTTTTTTCCTGCTTCCACTATTCTCTTTACAGTGGCGTATCTTACCTTGAAGAATTCATCTAAATTGTTTGAGTAAATCCCTAAAAATCGAAGCCTTTCAATTAGTGGAACATTCGGATCCGTACTTTCTTGTAGTACACGCTCATTAAACCATAACCAACTGATTTCGCGATTTACATATTGATTTTTGGTTTTTATCATCCTCTTAATTGCTTTGGAAAAATAGTTTGCTTGGTCACTCCTTTTTCTATGGATTTCCAATCTTCGACATCAAATTCTAACTGTACTAACCCGCTTGTGGGTACATTTTCAATATAGGTATTTCCTAGGGAATTGACAATGTGCGTGAAAGCATGATTGTGCCCAAAAATCATGACGCACTGAAAATTGTTATCCAGCTGTTTTACAAACTGTAGAACATCCTCTCCAGAAAAATCATAGAGGCACTCCGTAACCTGAAATTTCTTTAATGGGAAATACATTTGACGACAAAAAACCAACGCCGTGTGCAATGCCCTATTGGCAGGGCTTGCGAAAATGGAATCTATCTGAAATGCTTGTTCATGAAATTTATCGGAAACCAGAAGTGCATCATTAATGCCACGTTCTAAAAGGGGGCGATCTTTATCCCCTACGGAATACTCCCAAGATGATTTACCATGACGGACCAGTATAAGTGTCTTCATTCTTAATCTAAATTTAATATTGGAGAATTCTAGTGGTTTGCAGAGTTAATAATACCGATAACTCCTTAAGGTGCTAAGCGTTCTATTTTCCAATCTATATCTTCCACAGAGTATCGTATTCGGTCATGTAGTCGATTTGGCCTTCCCTGCCAGAACTCCATCGAAACCGGTTTGACGATATACCCTCCCCACCAATCTGGTCGCTCGATTTCTTTCCCTTCGTACTCCTTTTCAAGTATCGCTAATTTTTCTTCTAAAACCTCCCTTGACGGGATGACGCTACTTTGATCAGACACCATTGCGCCCAATTTACTGCCATCGGGGCGAGATTCAAAATAACCATCAGAAAGGTTCTCAGGAATTTTTTCTGCTTTTCCCTTTATTATAATCTGTCGTTCAAGATTCGGCCAAAAGAAAGAAATGCATATGTTAGGGTTCGCTGCTATTGCCTCTCCTTTTTCACTTTTATAGTTGGTATAAAAGATAAATCCTTCGTAACTATATTTTTTCAAGAGAACTACTCGATTTTTAGGAAACCCATCCAAACCAATTGTAGAGACGGTCATAGCATTAGGCTCACCCACTCCATCGGAAGCCTCAACTTCATAAAACCACTTTTGAAAAAGCTCCATTGGATTATCCGAAATTGTGTCTTCTCTCAGGGCACTTTTTTCGTAAGATTTCCGGTAATTCCCTAAGTCCTTTTGCATCGTATCCTTTTGTGCTACAATTTACAAGATCTTATCTATCCATTTTAAGGGATATTCCGTAATATTTTCAAGTAATTTGTTTCCAAAATCGACGGCCAAGTTATTTGGAATATTCAAAAACTGAACACCCTACCATCATCGGCCAACTCTACATTCTTAAAAATGGTTTGCGCCTCTTCTTTAAAAAGTTCAATAGACTTGTATCTAGTGGAATAGTGCCCTAATACTAGAGTTTCTACCCCAGCTTCCTTGGCTATAGTTGCTGCCTCTTTTGCGGTAGTATGTTTTGTTTTGGCTGAAAGATGCTTTTCAGAATCAAGAAAAGTAGATTCATGATATAAAACATCTACATCTTTTATCAGTGGAACAATTTCTGGTTTATAGGAGGTATCACTACAATAAGCGTAGGTCTTTGGTTTTGGCGGGTCAAAAGTTAATTCGACATTTGCAATAACTTCTCCGTTGTCCAAAGTGATATCTTTTCCATTTTTTATATTCTGATAAGAAGATCTATCGATTTTAAACTTCTCAACTGCCTTCATATTTAGCTTCCGTTCACCCAATTTTTCCTTGAACAGGAATCCGTTTGTGTATACCCTATGATTCAAAGGAATTGTTTCTACCGAAACTCTATCATCTTCATAAATCAACTCGGTCTCTTTAGATGTTAACTCGTGAAATACCAAGGGAAAGTTGGTCCATGAGTCTGCCAATTTAAACAACAATGTAATAGCCTCTTTAATTCCTTTCGGGCCATAGATATGCATTTCTTTATCTCTACCTAACAAACGAACGGTGCTTATTAAACCAGGTAATCCAAAGAAATGGTCACCATGCAAATGTGAAATAAAAATATGATTGATTCTAGAGAACTTTACCTTACTCTTTCGTAATTGTACTTGAGACCCCTCACCACAATCAATTAGAAATACATGATTTTTAATCTCCAGTACTTGAGAAGTTGGGTTGGTCAAAGTTCGTGGAGTGGCGGCATAACAGCCAAGTATATGAAGCTTCAAAGTCCGAGATCCCTTTCTATTTCTTCCATTTCAATAATATCTGCAGCTTCCTGAAGAGTTGGAACAACACATACTTCTTCTGGCACCTCTTCATAAGCAACCTTGTTCGTAACCAACACAAAAGATTTATTTGCTGCTCTGTGAGTATTTGAAAGTTCTAAAAATTCCAAAACATTATTGGCGGTCAGTGTTGAAAAAGAAAACAGATTAATAATCAAATGGTCATTCTTGATTTTAGAATAGGCGGCACTTAGGTTCTCTAAAAACTTGGACAACTCAATGTCCTCTTGAAAAACCGTGGTAGTGGTTCCTTTTTTGTCAAAAACCATAGTGTTTGTTTATTTTATTTTAGAAGCCAACAAATAAATCACGGCCATACGAATGGCAACTCCGTTTTCAACTTGATTCAATATTATCGATTGTTTGGAATCCGCTACATCGCTCGTTATTTCAACTCCCCTATTGATTGGGCCAGGGTGCATAATTACTATCTCCTTGTCCAAGCTATTCAAAAGTTTTTTATTCACACCGAATTGTTGAGTATATTCTCGCGTGGTGGGAAAGTAATTAATATCCAATCTTTCGTTTTGAATTCGCAGCATGTTTGCCACATCACACCAGTTCAAAGCTTTTCGCAAATCGGTTTCGATTTCAACACCTAAAGACTCAACATGTTTTGGCAGTAAAGTTTTCGGCCCACAGACTTTTACATTTGCCCCTTGTAATCTAAGGGCGAAAATATTCGATAACGCTACACGGGAATGTAAAATATCGCCCACGATAACCACATTCTTACCTGACACATCACCTAACTTTTCGCGAATGGAGTAAGAGTCTAGCAAAGCTTGGGTGGGGTGCTCATGAGCACCGTCACCAGCATTTATAATTGATGCTTTTACATGCTTGGATAAGAAGATACCCGCCCCAGGATTTGGGTGGCGCATCACGACCATATCAACCTTCATCGAAAGTATATTGTTAACCGTATCGATTAAGGTCTCTCCTTTCTTAATCGAAGATTGTCCTGCAGAAAAATTGATTACGTCGGCTGATAACCGCTTTTCAGCCAGTTCAAATGAAAGTTTGGTTCTCGTACTATTCTCGAAAAATACATTGGCAATGGTAATATCACGCAACGAAGGAACTTTCTTAATGGATCGGTTAATAACCTCTTTAAAATGATCCGCGGTTTCAAAAATGAGCTGAATATCTGCTTCTTTCAGATATTTAATTCCTAATAAGTGGTTTACACTTAATTCGTTACTCACTTTTTCTTTCATTTATTAGCGGTCTATTAAATAAATCACATCTTTACCATCATTCTCTTTCCACATCACTTTTACCTTTTCATTGTTTATGGCATCAACCTGCCTACCCCTATAGGTAGGTTGAATGGGTAAATGCCTACTGAACCTTCTATCAATCAAAGTAAGTAGTTCGACATCTCTAGGTCTTCCGAAAGACTGAAGAGCAGTTAATGCAGCGTTGATACTTCTTCCGGTATAAAGTACATCATCTATTAACACCACGTCTTTATCTTCAACCAAGAAATCGATTTTCGTTTCAGTGGCTTCCAATGTCTTCTCCCCTCTCCTAAAATCATCTCGATAAAAGGTAATATCCAAATAGCCCAAATCGATATGCTCGACCTTATATTCTTCTTTTAATATTTTATTAAGTCTCTGTGCAACAAAGGTTCCGCGAGGTTGGATACCTATAAGTACTGTGTTTGCAAAGTCCAAGTGATTTTCAAGAAGTTGACAAGCCAAGCGATGAAGGATGATGTTGATTTCCTTTTCGGAAAGTAATACTTTTTGACTCATAATTCGCTACAAGAACTTTAAGCAATGCAAAAATAAGGAATTCAATCTAAATTTGGTTATAAATAGACTGCTACTGTTTTTTAAGAATTGATGGAAAGATGGGGATTATAACCTAAATGCCAAGGTTGGAAAGGAAGGCATCTTTATGGCTTTCCCCTATTGGAATACGAAAATCATTAATTACAATTCTATTTCTTTGTACTTTATTGATATGGTCAACATTAACCACATATGACTTATGTACCCTTATGAACTGATTTGATGGCAACTTACTCATTAGCTCCTTAAAGCTCATAAGCGTTAAAATGGTCTTATTGGTATCACTAATATGTATTTTCAGATAATCCTTTAATCCTTGGATATATTCGATTCTGTCCAAATTTATTTTTACACTCTCATATTCAGATTTTACGAAAATATATTTTTGAGTCTCATTAGTACTACCATGACTTGAGAATACATTTCCTGCCAACGGCTGAACTTTATTGGTCAATAATTCTTGTACCCTTGCAATAGCTTTTATAAACCTCTGATAAGGTATTGGCTTAACAAGGTAATCTATGGCATTTAGATTAAAACCTTCAACCGCATATTGAGAATATGCTGTGGTAAAAATAAATAAAGGTTTCTTATCTAGGGAGTTTATAAAATCAATCCCATTTATTTGAGGCATTTCAATATCACAAAATATGAGATCAACTTCTTTTTTCTTAATCTCGGCAAGAGCATCCAACGGATTGCTATATGTACCTGCAACTTCTACGAAATCTAATTTGGAACAATAATCATTTAATATTTCTATTGCCAAAGGCTCATCATCTATAATTATACATTTCACACGCTCAAATTTAAGTAATTACTTGATAATAAATTAATTATATAATTAAGAACGTGTGTAACCACTTCGTTCTCCCATTAAAAATTTTAACCATTTCCTTTTGTGAAGTAATTTCAAAATTTATTAATGTTCGTTTTATAAGCTTCATTTCAATACATTAATTGTAACTCTACCTCATAGTTATGACCATCGTTAACTACGTTTAATTTATGCCTATTAGGATACAAATGCTTTAGTCTATTGCGCACATTTTCCAAACCAATACCAGAGCTTTGGGCAGATTTTTTAAGTACACCAATTTTATTGGCAATGAAGAACTTCATAGATTCATGACTAATGTTCAATTCTATTTTTATGTTGGTTTCTCCCTTATAATCGGTGCCATACTTAAAAGCATTTTCTATAAATGAAATAAACAATAAAGGAGGTATGGCCCTACCCTTGTCCTCACCTGATATTTTTAAACTTACATTTTTGCTATCGGACAATCTAAGTAATTGTAGTTGTACATAACTCTTAATATAATCTAGCTCTTTGGTTAAAGGAACCATATCCTTATCTGCCTCATATATCATATACCGCATCAATTCAGACAAATTAACTACTGCTTGTGAGGTATCCATAGATTTTTTTACAGATAAAGCATATATTGTATTTAGGGAATTGAACAAAAAATGAGGGTCTAATTGTGACTTTAAAAGCTGTAATTCAGACTTTATGTTTTCTTTCTCAATCTGCTCTCGTAAACTGTCATTTTTTTTCCATTCAGAGTACATGCGCAAAATAGAACTGATAGAATACGGAACTATTAAACTTCCAAAAATGGGAATTACTCTTCTGAATTTAAAATTTTTAACCGGTACAACTGCCCCTTTAGGTGGTGCCATTGAAAAAAAAGAGTGTTCTATACTTCCAACCAATACAATAAATAATAATGATATAACCACATATAGTACTATCCCTCTATTTAAAAGGAATTTTGGAACCAAATAAAAATAGTTTACATAAAAAAGTACCATCATAGAACACATTCTAACCAAAAAGAATGGAGGCAAGGGTCTCCCCTCTGTCAAAAACGGATAGAACATTAAGTTGAATATCAATATCCAAACTATTAGATGCCCATAAACTTGGGTGTGTTTAAACCTAGTCGTTTGCATAATTTAGTGCTCCATTTTCAATCTACTACGCCTAAAACCCTCAACTCTTTTATAGTGATAATCGGGTTCTTTCCATTAGCTAGTTTATGAACAACCTTTTCAGCAACATTTTTAGCCATTTCACCACTCTCAAATTTTAGGTTCCCTTTAACCCCAGGTATAAACTCTTGTTGTATTACCAGCCTATCCCCATTAAAAATCCTATACCCATAACCATCATCATATTTTACAACAACACTATGCAGCACGTCTTTACTCTCTTTATTGTTGTATTCGTCAAAGAACTTATTATTCTTCGCAACAAAGAAAGCTATACTCAAAAGCCCAAATCCAATACAAAAGGTTAAAAATTCTTTCATTCTCACAAAGTTTTACCAAATTGAACCTGTTCTCAAATACGCGTGGATAATGTTAATCTTCATCATCATATTCATCGAAGGGGAAAAATTCATCTAAGTCATCTAGATAAAGGCTTCCCGTTCTACCCATGCCAATGAATGCTCTAGAAGAAGTTGAAAACGCAATTCCGTCCTGTCTAGAAGCGCCTTCAAAAGAGGTTTTAAGTTCCCATTCATCGGTAGAAGGGTCGTATTCCCAAACTGAAGTTGTAGCACCACTCACTTCACCACAAGCTATATAACCATAACCATTTAACTCAAACCCTAAAGCACTACTACGTACTATGTTATACTCATCTTCTTCATCTAAATCCAATTTCTTTGTCCATTCTTCAGTTGCAGGGTCAAAAACCCAAAAATCATCTAAGTACGTTCCATTGGATACCCCCGTACCTAAATAAACTTGGTTATTTATTGTAAAAGTAGTGGCGGCACGCCTTTTATTTCCCCCAAATCCTTCCAACTCTGTCCAAGTATCTGTAGTTGGGTCATACTTCCAAAAATCCTTCATATCATTCTCACCATCATTACCTGTACCAAAGTAACCATATCCATTAGCTCCGAAGGCAACAGCACTTCTTCTAACTACTGGTAATTCCGCTATTATAGACCATGTATTTGTTGTAGGGTCATATGCATAAAAATCGCTAAGCTCGTTTACGCCATCATAGCCTGAACCCAAATAACCGATACCATCTATACGAAAACCAACCGCCGCATTTCTTGCCTCTCCTGGAAAATCTGCTTTCTGACTCCAAAAATCACCATCAATATCATAAGACCAAAAGGAATTTAAATAATCATCACCATCATATCCTACACCCATATAACCGTTAGAACCAATAGTAAACCCGGCAACACTACTTCTTGCCCTACCATCAAATACTGATCTATTTACCCAGTTACCTAAATCCTCATCATCATCGTCATCACTTGAACAACTGTAAGACAATACCATGACCACAACTAACAAAACGGTGGTTTTATATTTTAACAATGTCTCTTTCATATTAAATAATTATTGAATTAATTGATTTTGAACAAATCTAAATTCTTGTATGGTCAATAGAAAAAAGAATATAGCTATGGCAGGTTTTAACATATGAAACCATCATTTTGATCTATAAAAAGGAAAAAGGAATTAATAGTGATAATAGTAAGGTTTGTCCCTTAAGAAGACATGTTTGTCTATTCCAATTTTTATGTTTCGCTTGTGTACGTAGTTTGGCCCAAATTCTAATAAAACAACAAATGAAATTTGGCCAAAAGAACCATTGGATGTTGATTCTAATTACATTGACCCTAGTATTCCAAATTATAAGTTCATGCGATAATGACAATTATAACTCTTCTGAATTTGAAGCGGGAGAAGCTTTCACAGATAGTAAAATCAGAATACTTAAAATAGACACTTTGACTGTTGAAACTTCTACAATGAAATTTGATAGTCTAGCTACATCGGAATCAACAAGAATGTTAGTGGGTCGGTATCGCGATTCTATATTCGGCACTGTGAATACATCAAGCTACGCCCAAATAATACCCACTGCCTATACTATTGATGTAAAAGCTGAGTATGACAGTATTATGCTTTACCTAAAGATGGATTCCTACTATTACAATGATACTTTACAAACAAATAATATTCATATTAAAAAAATCAACCAAAATCTGCATCCCGACAGCGGTGATTATTTATATAACACTAGCTCTATAAGCTATGATGAAGAAGATATAGGAAATATAAGCTTTAAGCCAAGGCCATTAACTAAAGATTCTCTAGAAATAAAGATATCGGATTCCTTAGGCCTTGCAATCTTTGAAAATTTACAGGATAAAACAATCCTAAACTCAGATGAATTCAAAAACTTTTTTAAGGGTATCGCCATTTTACCAGATGCCACAGACGATGGATCAATAATAGGGTTTTCATTATCTTCCTATGTACGTTTATACCATAGTACGGCAGAATCAGAAGAACGGGTACAGAGTTATATTGATTTACAAATCAATACCACAGCGACTCCAATACCATTTTTTAATAAAATTTCTTCAGAGAATCCAATAGCACCACTACAGACTTTAACCAATGAGGAACTGAACCTTAAAAGTGAAGATTCCAACAATCAAAGCTTTATTCAATCTGGTGTAGGGGTTGCCATGAAAATAACATTCCCCCACCTCAAAAGTCTGTATGATATCAATGGTACCGGTACAGTCCTAGATGCTGTTTTGAAGTTAAAGCCAGTGGCACAAAGTTATGATGACAAATTAATGCTGAAAGACAGTCTTTCCTTTTTTGTGGTTAATAAGAGAAATGAGTTAATCGACGGTGTTAGCAATATAACTGCCATACTGAACAGGGATAATCAAGAATTTAATGACATCTATTATGAGGCACCGATAAGCATATACATAGAAGAACTAATTACCACTGACCAAGATATAGAGGAAGGATTAATACTATTCCCCAACGACTACATATCTGGTGTTGACCGGCTTATTCTACAAGGAAATGACTCTAACAATTTTGAATCAATTTTAGAAATTACATATGCGGTATATAATGAAGGTTAACTATAAAAACATTCTTTTAATTAGTTTCTTATTTACAAATAGTTATTTAATAGCGCAAGCAGAATCACAAACAAGCTCCCCTTATTCCTTATATGGTTTGGGCCTAGTAAACCAAACGAGTATTGGTAAAACCAATGGGTTAGGATATAGCGGTATCGGTATTAAGAACAATGGTAGTATCAATAATTTAAACCCTGCCACTTTCTCATTGATTCCGCGTAATTCCGTTATCTACGATGTGGGAATAAAAGGTCAATTTAATACATACTCCAACTCTTTTAATTCAGAGAGCAAATCCAATTTCAACTTTTCTAATCTAGCATTTTCATTTCCAATAAGTAAAGGGTTTGGCGCAGGGCTTAGCCTAGTACCTTATAGTGAAGTAGGCTATTCTGTACTTGGCATTGAAACCAATATTGAAGGCTCAACAGAAACATTTAAAAGTAATATTAATGGTCTGGGTGGTCTAAGTGATATGAAAATGAATCTAGGCTATCAAATAAATGACAATATAAGGTTTGGTATTAGTGGTTCTTTATTATTTGGAAATATTGATGAATCTGAAACATTTGAAGTTGGTGGCAGTTATTTTGAATCTATAGAAGAAACAAGTTATCGAGGGGTTAGATTAGGACTTGGTATGCAGTATGATATAACCGATAACATAACACTTGGCAGTACTATCTTAACCCCTACCAGCTTAAGAGGCACAGTATCAAGAAATGTAAATAAAACAATAAATGGCACTGAAATAGTTTTAGAAGATGAAACAGTATCATCAACATCAGACTTTGAACTACCACTAGAGGTTGGAGTTGGATTGGGTGTCACCATTTTAGACTCTTGGCAACTTAGTGCAGATTACAAGAAGAATTATTGGACCCAAACTGGACAAGAAGAGGCGTTGGGTTCCTATCTGGATCAAAACATATATGCCATTGGCTTAGAATATCAAAAATATAAGAGTGGTTATAAAACAATAGACAGGTTTCAATACAGATTGGGTTTTAACTATAATGATGGTTATCTAGCTATTAACGACAAAAAGATTGATGGTTTTAACCTCACAACAGGAATAGGAATACCAATGAAAAGTGGCAGAAATTCATTTATGAATTTCTCCTATAGTTATGGCAGTATGGGAAAAATTCAAAATGTTCTAATAAAAGAAAACTACCATATGTTTACCCTAAATTTCAGTTTAGAAGGTCTATGGTTTGTAAAGCGTAAAATTAATTAGTATCGATTCTACCGATATATAGAAGGCCGTACTTTTGATTAAAACCTAGATAGCTTTTAATTTCAGATACACTTTCTTACAAGAAAAAGACTTTTGGAAGATCCATTTTACTTCTAGGTAATTTTTTAATCTATGGAAAATGTGGAATGCAAATATTGTTTCCTGATCAAACCCAATACTCTTTTCGTAAACAAATCAGCACCAACCTCATTGAGATGCCTCTGGTCCTCAAAAAACTCGTGGTGCTTTAAAAATTCACTATCCTTTGTAAAATCAACAAATGGAATTCCATATTCATCACATATGCGCTTGCAGGTTTCAATGGAATAATCCCTATTGTATAAGTAATATTCAGGAGAACAAATCACGACCATTGGAATTTCGTATTGTTTTGATAACGTCAAAAACTCTTGAAATAAACTCATCTTGTTTTCATCAATATCATAGTTTGACGGTGTTCTGATGGAGTCTAGTTTTTTTTGGTGGATTAAATGATTCGGAATATAACCATGGTAATCAATATTTGCATTTCGGCGTTTATTAAATTCCATATTTCCAGCCGCCATAGTTGTCAACATCGAATTATAGGGATAAATATTCGACAACAACTTATATCTTTCAAAGGGGGATTTAAGCAATATAATATCCTTAAGTTCGGGGTGCGTTTCGTAATATGGTAACAATACCGATATGCGATCATAGTCTTCCTGTTCATAACGGAAGGTGCCCGCAAAATCCAAAATCAGCATTTTAGGTTTGTACCGTTTGAGAACTGACCTTAAAATAGCAGTTTGGTAGAAAATAAACTCTCCATCGCGACCCGTATTATAGGCGGTCACATTTAACGAATCTTCTATGATCCTCGGATTGTAATGGTTTTTTGCCCTCGAACTACCGAATATGAGTACGTCGGCCTCCGTTTCATTCAAGGCATAGGTTGTTCGGTAATCAATACCGGAATCCTCGGTAAAATAAAAATGTCTCAAAGTTTTGCCTATTACAAAATCTAGACAAAACAATATGACCAAACCTATGACTACATCTCGAATGAACTGTTTCATTTACTATGGTTTAACAGATTTCTACGTGAGTTATTTCCCTTTTCGCTAGAATTGAAAGTATATGAATTGCCCACCATCAAAAACACCAATTAAAATTATTATAATTACAATCAACGAATACCTTAAAAACTGAAATGGCCTAGATTGAATTGACAGCAAATCAATATTTTTTTCATCTATTAAATCTTTGATGAACAAAATAAGGATACCTATGAGGCTGTACACAAAACTGCCAATATCACCAATAAAAAATTCACCTGATACCGTAAAAATCCTTCGGATGATATCCAAAGCACTGGTAAAACCATTCGCCCTGAAAAATATGCGGGAGAAACTTAGAAGCCAAAAGGTTATTATGATGTTCAATATATTTCGAAACCTTAAAAGATTTTTACTGTTTGTATTTTTGATATTAATACCTAAAAACCTGTATATAATCAGGTACAGGCCATTTACCGCCCCCCAAAGTACAAAGGTCCAATTCGCACCGTGCCACAGGCCACTAATCAAAAATGTTGCGAACAAATTAATATTATTACGCACTTTACCTGACCTATTGCCACCTAAAGGAATGTATACATAATCTTTGAACCAGGTAGAAAGTGAGATATGCCATCGCCGCCAAAACTCTGCCGGGGAGCTAGCGAAATGCGGCCTCCTAAAATTTGTCATTAAGTCAAACCCCATGATTTTAGCGCTACCTATCGCAATATTGGAATAACCTGCAAAATCACAATAAATCTGTACCGCAAAAAAGAAAGTGGCAACAAGAAGTGTCATAGAACCATGGGCATCATGATTGTTATATACCACATTGACATATATGGCGAGTCTATCGGCAACCACTACTTTCATAAAATAGCCCCAAACAATCAGTTTCAAGCCTTCCATACCCCTGTGATACTCAAATACTTTTTTTTCATTGAATTGTGGCAACAAGCTTGAAGCCCGTTCAATAGGCCCTGCCACCAGTTGCGGAAAAAAAGAAACGAAGAGCGCATACTTGCCAAAATGTTTTTCAGGTTTTATTCCTCCTCTGAAAATATCTATCATGTAACCAACTGCTTGAAAAGTATAAAAGGAAATACCTACGGGTAACAGTAAATCAAAACTTGGTAATTTCATTCGTATGCCCATTAAATTCATAACCTCAAATACCGAGTCATTAAATAAATTATAATATTTAAAAAGAAAAAGTATACCGAAATTGATGACAAGCCCAATAGTCAAAAACAACTTACGCGCTCTCTTATCTTGAGTGCGGTACAGTTGATTCGCAACCCAATAGGTAACAACGGTAGAGGTTAGAATTAACAATGCATATATTGGCTGCCAATTCATATAAAAATAGTAACTGGCTATTAAGAGAAACAACCATCTATATTTATGAGGAATGAGATAATAAGCGATACAAACCAAAGGGAAAAACAGCAGATAAGCGAATGAATTGAAGAGCATTTCGAGGGAGTTTAAATTGCGCTTAGCACTTCTCTATTTTTTGATCTATTTAACCTAAGAAAGATTAAAATAAAAGTAAATCAAAACGTCACATAAATTACTAGAAATCAGTTAAAGTATTGTAAATTATCGCTGTATTTACCAAAACATCAAATTGACATATTCTCTTTCTCCTGAAGAATTATGATAAGAAAATTAGCGTCAATATCACATGCTCCTATTGACTTTTTAATATTGAATGATCTTCCAAATGAACCAGTAGACAATAATATTTTTAAAATAACGCAATGGAACAAAAAATCCCGGCCAAATTGACCGGGATTTCCAATTTATTAAAAAGAAAAGCTTACTTCTTTTTTGAACCAGCTTCCATTTTATCTTTCAACGCCTGCAAAGCTTCATTAGCATCTCCTAAAGTAGGTTTTGCCTCATCAGCAGTAGCTTTTTGTCTTTTAACCGCCGCTTTTACATTACGTTTTTCTTCTTCTCTAAAGATTGCGGTATGACTTGCCACAACACGCTTAAAGTCTTTATTGAATTCGATAATCTTGAATTCTGCTTCTTCTCCTTTTCCAAGTTTCTTACCGTCTTCTTTCTCTAGGTGACGTTGTGGTACAAATGCAGTGATATCTTCGTTGAACTCAATAATTGCGCCTTTATCAACAATCTCCGTAATAGAAGCTGTATGAACAGAATCTAGACCGAATTCCTTCTCGTATTTATCCCATGGGTTATCGGTAGTCTGCTTGTGTCCTAAACTCAACTTACGACCTTCCACATCCAACTCCAATACTTGAACTTCCAAGGTATCACCAACTGTTACAAATTCAGATGGATGCTTGATTTTCTTAGTCCAAGATAAATCAGAGATATAAATCAATCCGTCAATACCTTCTTCCAATTCTACAAATACACCAAAGTTGGTAAAGTTGCGCACAATACCTTTATGCTTAGAACCAACAGGATATTTAGTAGTTATATCAGTCCATGGATCAGGTGTCATTTGCTTGATACCTAGAGACATCTTGCGATCTTCACGATCCAAAGTCAAAACAACTGCTTCTATTTGATCACCCACTTTTACAAAATCTTGAGCGGAGCGCAAGTGTGTGGACCAAGACATTTCAGAAACGTGTATCAATCCTTCAACACCTTCTACAACTTCTATAAAAGCACCATAATCTGCAATTACAACTACTTTACCTTTTACTTTGTCGCCGATTTTGATTTCATCGCTCAAGGCATCCCAAGGATGTTTCTCCAATTGCTTCAATCCTAATTGGATTCTTGATTTGTTCTCATCAAAATCAAGAATTACAACATTCAACTTTTGATCTAGTTCAACAACCTCATTCGGGTGGTTGATTCTGCTCCACGAAAGATCGGTAATATGTACCAACCCATCAACACCACCAAGGTCGATAAAGACACCATAAGAGGTAATGTTTTTAACAACACCTTCCAAGACTTGTCCTTTTTCCAATTGGCTGATGATCTCCTTTTTCTGCTCTTCGATATCAGCTTCAATCAATGCTTTGTGTGATACAACAACGTTTTTGAATTCATGGTTGATTTTCACCACTTTAAATTCCATTGTTTTATTCACATATTGATCGTAGTCACGAATCGGTTTCACATCGATCTGTGAACCTGGTAAGAACGCTTCAATACCGAATACATCAACGATCATACCTCCTTTGGTTCTACATTTTACAAAACCACTTACCACTTCTTCTTTATCATGGGCATCATTCACACGATCCCAGGCCATTATGGTTCTAGCCTTTCTATGTGAAAGAACTAACTGACCACTCTTATCTTCACGAATGTCAATTAAGACTTCAACGTTGTCACCAACCTTTAAGTCTGGGTTATAGCGAAATTCGTTCAAAGAAATAACACCTTCTGACTTTGCATTAATGTCGATGATAGCCTCTCGGTCAGTCAAATAAACAACCGTACCTGTTACCACTTCTTCATCTGCAGTATCAACAAAATTTTCTGATACAAGCTTCTCGAACTCTTCTAATTTGGAGTCCTCAACCTTCTCGATTCCTTGTTCGTATTTCTCCCAATTGAAATTTTCCAAAAACTCTTTTGGATCCTGAACAGGAGGAGCCTGTTCTTTTGCTTCTTCTACCGTTTCGGTAGCTTCTTGAACTGCAGCTGCAGTTTCAACGATTGCTTCAGTAGTATCTTGTACCTCAGCCTTTGCTTTTTTTTCAGCCATTATAGCTTAAAATTTGTATCCTACGATTTTAACAAGAGCTAAACAATCACCGTAGAAGTTGTTATCAAATATTTTACACTCCCCTCTCCGCTCTTGAAAATTTGTTGAAAAGGGCTGCAAAAATACACTTTTTATACAAGTATCCCAATACTTTTGAATCAATGAAGCCTCTTCACCTACTTATTTAAGCAATTTTGACCCAAAATTCGCGTAATTATTACTATATTGGGCCGTAAATATTAACGAACAAATACATTAACTTATGAGTGTTAAAGCAAAATACCAAGGCGTTTTGAGCCTAGGTGAGCAATTAGGAATCAAAGATGGCAAGGTAACCGAAGAAAACGGTATTCTTAAGATCAAAGGGCAAGCGTCTACTCCATATGAAAAAGATCTTCTATGGGATAAAATCAAAGAGGCAGGTGGCGAAAATGCTTCCGATATTTTGGCGAACATTACTGTTGAAGATGACTCGGTTTATCACAGACATACGGTAGCCAGCGGAGAATCATTAAGTAAAATCGCTAAGCATTATTATGGTGATGCCATGCAGTATCAAAAAATATTCGCGGCAAATACCAATATCTTGAAAAACCCCGATGTTATTCATCCTGATCAGGTTTTGGTTATTCCTAATCCATAAACAGAATTGATAAGCAAAAAAGCCGTTGTAAATTACAACGGCTTTTTTATTGTTTTTCAATCACTCTCAGGGCATGGTTGTACATCCGATCAAATTGCTCTTGCAAACCCATATCAGTATTATCGAACAGAATAGCACCTTCAGCTCGCCTCAAAGGAGAAAATTCGCGATTTGAATCAATATCATCACGATATTGCACATTCTTTAGCACATCTTCATAATCTACTTTTTCACCTTTATCCAACAATTCCTTATAGCGTCGATAAGCTCTTTTCTCGGGAGAAGCATTCATAAATATCTTGAGTTCGGCATCCGGAAAAACTACCGTTCCTATATCCCTACCGTCCATTACAACCCCTTTTTCTACACCCATTTTCTTTTGCATATCGACCAACATAAAACGTACTTGCTCTATTTCGGCAACTCTACTGACATATTTTGACACTGCCAATGAGCGAATTTCCTTTTCAACATTTTCTCCATTCAAGTACATTTCTGAATATCCAAGGGTATTATTATACTTAAAGATGAGTTTTACCGACGGTAGAAGTTTGATCAGCGCCTGAATATTTTCAGAACCTTGTCCGACAAAACCGTTTCGCATAGCAAACAATGTTACCGCTCTATACATAGCTCCCGTATCAACATAGACATAGCCAAGCGCCTTAGCCAATTGTTTGGCTATGGTACTTTTTCCAGTAGAAGAGTACCCATCTATGGCTATGGTGATTTTTTTCACGATATAAAAATAGGTAGAAATTGGAGCATATATTACAATTGAAAAGGTTTATATGATATGCACCTATCAACCACTTCTTCTAACGAAGGGTTATACATGGAAATATCATCTTTTCTTGAATTATAGCCTTCTGGGTAATAAAATAAATTTGCCCCAGTCGGATGAGGAACATTTTTATTGAATAGATTACACCACTCATCAATCTCTTCCTCCGTACCCTGACATTGAATCATCTTAGCTGCTAACTCAATAAGTTCTCCCCTGTCCAAATCATAACTTTTTTGGATTCTTCACCTTTTGTTTTGTAACTGCTATATCGATTACTTCATGCATATCAGTAACATAATGGAATGTCAATCCCTTCAAATAGTCCTTCTTAATTTCAAGGATGTCCTTTTCATTGTCCTTACATAAGACGATATCTTTTATTCGCGCTCGTTTCGCAGCAAGTATTTTCTCTTTGATTCCACCTACAGGAAGCACCTTTCCGCGAAGTGTAATCTCACCGGTCATGGCCAAACTCTTCTTTACCTTTTTCTGGGTAAACAACGAAACCAATGAAGTCAACATGGTGATTCCCGCACTAGGCCCATCCTTTGGTGTTGCACCTTCTGGAACATGAATATGAACATTGTATTTTTCAAACACCGCTGAATCGATTCCGAAGAGGTCAGCGTTTGATTTAATATATTCCATGGCAATTGTAGCCGATTCCTTCATCACCTTTCCAAGGTTACCGGTAATGTTGAGTGTTCCTTTTCCCTTTGAAAGAATTGACTCAATGAAGAGAATATCTCCTCCGACGCTTGTCCATGCCAAACCTGTTACCACACCAGCAACATCGTTATTTTCATATTTGTCGCGTTCCATTCGTGCAGGCCCTAACACCTTTTCTATGTCGGCATTGCTAACCTTAACCTCATATTCTTCTTCTGTTGCAATTGATTTTGCCGCATAGCGTACCATTTTAGCAATTTGCTTTTCAAGGGAACGAACACCTGATTCACGAGTATATCCCTCAACAATTTTTTCAAGTTGTGGTTTTCCTATTTTCAGATGTTTTGTATTCAAACCATGCTCCTCCAATTGCTTCGGAAGTAAATGTCTTTTGGCGATTTCTACCTTTTCCTCTATGGTATACCCTGTCACGTTGATAATCTCCATCCGATCCCGTAGAGCAGGCTGTATTGGTGCAAGATTATTGGCTGTCGCTATGAACATAACTTTTGATAGGTCATAGCCCATTTCTAAAAAGTTGTCATAGAACTCACTATTTTGTTCTGGATCTAAAACTTCCAACATAGCGGAAGAAGGATCACCTTGATGACTATTGGACAATTTGTCGATTTCATCTAAAATAAATACTGGATTCGAGGTTTTGGCTTTTTTCAAACTCTGAATGATTCGACCTGGCATTGCCCCTATGTATGTCTTTCTATGGCCTCGAATCTCAGCCTCATCACGTAGTCCACCCAAAGATATTCGCACATATTCTCTTCCCAGAGCTTCGGCCACAGATTTTCCTAAAGAGGTTTTACCAGTACCCGGGGGGCCGTATAGACAAAGAATCGGAGATTTCATATCGTTCCGTAGTTTCAAAACCGCTAGATATTCAATAATTCGCCTTTTTACATCCTCTAGACCATAATGATCTCGATTTAAAATTCGCTCAGCTCGCTTTAAATCAAACTTATCTTTCGAAAAATGATTCCATGGTAAATCCAAAAACAAATCCAGATAATTTCTCTGGATGGAATACTCAGCGACCTGTGGATTCATTCGTTGCATTTTGGCCAATTCCTTTTCAAAATGCTCTTGAACTTTTTTGTTCCACTTTTTCTTTTTTGCCTTGCTCCGCATTTCAAGCAATTCTTCATCATACGACACTCCACCAAGTTCTTCTTGAATGGTTTTCATTTGTTGATGAAGGAAATACTCTCGTTGCTGTTGATCCATATCATTGCGAACCTTGGATTGAATGTCATTTTTAAGTTCCAATTTTTGGAGCTCAACATTCATATACTTCAAAGTCGCAAGCGCGCGCTCTTGCAAATTTCCAATCTCCAAAAGTTCTTGCTTGTCCTTAACATCAAGATTTAGGTTGGAGGAAACAAAGTTGATCAAGAATGAATTGCTTTGAATATTCTTGATGGCAAATGAGGCCTCACTCGGAATATTGGGATTATCTCGTATAATCTGAAGTGCAACGTCTTTTATTGTCTCGATTATCGCCAAAAATTCTTTATCTGCCTGCAAAGGCCTTTCTTCTTTAGTTTCACGAACAGTTGCAGTTATGTAAGGGTCTTTGGTAAGTACCTCAGCTATTTCAAAACGTTTTTTTCCTTGTATGATGACGGTGGTATTCCCATCTGGCATCTGAAGTATGCGTAAAATACGTGCAACCGTACCTAAAGTATTAATATCCTTTACATCCGGATTTTCAGTCTCCTCATCTTTCTGAGAAACCACACCAATTACCTTTGATCCGTTATTGGCATCCTTAATTAGTTTGATGGATTTATCTCGGCCGGCCGTGATCGGAATAACAACACCAGGAAACAAAACGGTATTGCGCAAGGGTAAAATTGGCAAGGTCTCCGGCAACCTTTCATTGTTCATTTCCTCTTCATCCTCCGGTGTAAGTAACGGTATAAGTTCTGCATCCTCTTCAATTGATTGAAGAGACATATTGTCAAAATTTGAAAACTTTGAGTCTCCCATAGTTATATTTCGGTCATTCTGTCATTAAACCAACAGAAATCAAAATTTTAAAGTTATATATCAATACCAAACAAAGCAATAAAACCAATGCCCTGTGGTATTTCTTTCATTCTTAGTTGACCCTATTATGGCAATTCTTATGCCAATACCCAATTTTTTTCCCGTCAAACTGTAACAATCGTTAAATTGGCTTATCTCTAAGACAAACCATTCATTTTTTGAGCCACAAAAAAGAACATACTGACGCTTTATTACAATTGTGTCTTGAAGGAAAGCAAAGTGCACAATTAGAAATTTACAATCGCTATTACAAGGCCATGTATAATACATCGGTGCGAATTGTGAAAGATAGTGCAGAAGCCGAAGATGTGATGCAAGAATCGTTTTTGAACGCGTTTACGAAACTGCACACATTTAAAGGAGAGGTAACTTTCGGATCTTGGCTCAAACGCATTGTGATAAACAACAGTATATATCATTACAGAAAACAACAAAAGAAAAACGAAGTTGATCTGGATGATGTAATCTATAAGGTCGAAGATAATGACGGAGTTGTTTCAGATCATGCGTTAACCGAACTGAAGGCTCAAAAAGTGATGGAAACCATGAATCTATTAAAAGACAACTACAGAGTTTCTTTGACCTTACATTTAATTGAAGGGTATGACTATGAAGAAATAAGTCAGATAATGAATATCAGTAATGCCAACTGCAGAACAACGATAAGCAGGGCAAAAGAAAGTTTGAGAAATAAATTAACAACCCCCTACTAATGGAAAACGAAAAGATAGAAAATCTGTTTGACAATCTCCAAGGCACCTTCGACATCGAAGAGCCTAAGGAAGGTCACCAACAAAGATTCTTGGAAAAATTGCAGGCATCACAAGGTGTGGTCTCCATTGAACGAAAAAGGAAGTCCTGGTGGAAACCTTTGTCAATAGCAGCATCAGTAGTACTATTTTGTGCGGTAGGCATAGGTTTTTTCAACTCAGTACCTACTCGTGATGAACAAGTCGCTGAAATTTCACCAGAAGTATCTCAAACTCAGTTTTACTTTGCTAGCTTAATTGAAGAGCAGGTAAGAGAACTCGAGAATGTAAGTACACCTGAAACACAAAAAATCATAGATGATACTATGGTACAATTACAAAGACTCGAAGCTAATTACAAAACGTTGGAGCAGAATCTTTTGAATGGTGGAAATAGCAAATTATTACTCAGTGCGATGATCACAAATTTCCAGACAAGAATAGACCTTTTAGAAGATGTACTGAATCAAATTGAAAATATAAAAACTTTAAAAAATCAAAATGATGCGAACTATACTATTTAAATATGTGACGGTACTGTTTTTAACAGTTCCACTAATGCTTTCAGCAGGCCACGGCAAGCTAAAAGGCAAATACACAAAAGAGAAAACCATTAAAAAAGAATTCGATGTAAACTCAGATGCGCTACTCAAAGTGAGGAACAGCTATGGGAACCTTAATCTCACCTCTTGGGAAGGAAATAAGGTCATGATCGAAGTTCATATCAAGACCAATGGAAATAATGAGGATAAAGTTCAAAAAAAACTGAATGAAATTACTGTAGATTTTGAGGCCAGTAGTAGCATGGTATCGGCAAAAACCGTTTTCAACAGTTCTAGAAATAATTGGGGCTGGGGCAATAGCAACAAAGTTAATATGCAAATCAACTACACTATAAAGCTACCCATCAAAAACAGTGTTCATCTAAACAATGACTATGGTAATATTATTTTAGATCGTATTGACGGGCATGCAAAAATCAATTGTGATTACGGCCGGTTAGAGATTGGTGAATTGAGAGGAAGAAACAATCAATTGAACTTCGATTATACTTCAAAGTCCACCATTGATTTTATTAATAGTGGTACGATCAATGCCGACTACTCAGGCTTCACCATCGGAAAGGCAGGTGACCTGATCATCAAGGCGGATTATACCAATTCTACTGTTGAAAAAATGGGTAACCTTGACTATAATACCGATTACGGTAAACTTGAAATCGGTGAAGCAGATAACGTTCAAGGCACCGGCGACTATATCGGGGTAAAATTAGGAACGTTACATGGCAACGTTGATATTACAGCGGACTATGGTTCAGTAAGAATTAGTGAAATGGCAGAAGATGCCGGAAACCTCCAGATAAATGGTGACTATACAGGAATAAGAATCGGGTACGATTCTCAATACCACTTTAACTTTGAAATAAAAACTTCCTATGGTAGTGTTAGCGGTAAAGATGATTTTCAAATGAATATAAGTGAAGTCAAAAATACGAGCAAGTATTATAGAGGTCACTATGGATCTGCCAATAGTGGAAATTCTGTCAACATATCTAGTGATTATGGCGGAGTCACATTTACAAAAAATTAGAATAAATTAGTCTTCAGTATAAAGTAACAATCAAAAAACAAGCAAAATGAAAAAAATCATCACTTTAAGTTTAGTAGTAATATTTACGGTTTCCTGTTCGGCACAATGGGGAAAACGTGTAAAAGGAAACGGGAATAAAGTAACCATTGACCGCAGTGTGGGCGATTACGATGCCGTGGCATTATCTGGTTGGTTTGATGTGGATTTGGTAGACGGTAAAGAAGGGGAAATTACCCTTGAGGGCGAATCGAATCTTTTAGAGTATATAAAAACTGAGGTAAAGGATGGCAAACTGGTTATCAAGACCGAAAAAGGTGTAAACCTAAAACCCTCATCATGGAATGATGGTATTCGAATTACTGTACCTATTGAAAGTATTAGTTCATTAGCACTTTCAGGTTCTGGTGATATTGTCGGTAAGAAAACCATCAAAACCAATAATTTCAAGACGGCTATGTCGGGCTCTGGCGATATTACGGTTTCCGTAGAGGCCAACTCGGTTGACGCATCTATGTCTGGCTCAGGGGATATCACATTGAGCGGAAACACTGATGATTTTGAAGCTACTATATCAGGAAGCGGTGATATCAAGGCTTATGATCTTGATGCGGATAATGTAGATGCAACCGTTTCAGGTTCTGCCGATATAAAGGTTACTGCGAATAAAACGCTCAAGGCAAGGGTTTCAGGTTCTGGGGATATTAGCTACCGTGGCAATCCTGATAAGGTTGACACGAAGGCCTCTGGCTCAGGTGATATCTCAAAAGGATAAAAATAGTAACATCAAAAAACGAACATCACCTCAAAACCTCTGTCTACGCAGAGGTTTTTTCTTTCCTGGGTACCCGAAATAACAAAAGAATACCGACAAGAAAGAAAACGAATAAAAAGAGAATAGCATTACGCATAGTACTGACTTGGTCGATTATCGCGAAAATGGCCATTCCGATAACAATACCTATTTTTTCTGCCACATCATAAAAGCTGAAATAAGAGGTAGTGTCCTCCGTTTTTGGTAAAAACTTGGAATAGGTGGATCGCGCCAACGCCTGAACTCCTCCCATAACCAAACCTACAAAGCCAGCTGCAATGTAAAATTGCATTGGCGTTACCATAAAGTAGGCATAAAAACAAAGGCACATCCAAATAGCATTGACTACGATGAGGGTTTTGATATTGCCATATCTATCCGAAGCCCTTGAAGTCAAAATCGCACCCAGAATTGCGACTAATTGTATTATTAAAATACTCATAATCAACCCTAGGGTTTTCTGATCATTATTGACCCATTGAATTTCCCTTTCTCCGAAATAAACTGCTACCAACATGATGGTCTGTACCGCCATACTGAATACAAAAAACGCCCATAGATACCTTCTTAATCTCAAATCTTGATTAAGTTGAATCCACACCTGTTTCAATTCATTAAAACCATTGAAAACTAAGTCCTTTGTAACTTTACGCCCTTTAGAATGGCCTTGGGGTAATATGGCAAATGTATACTGACTAAAAAGAATCCACCATAAACCAACAGTTATGAAAGAAACCTTCATTGCTTCTATTTTTGCAAGATTGTGTGTTTCTTCTGATGTACCAATGTCAAAGCCGAAAAACTCAGGAAACATTACCATAAGCAAATTCAGAACCAGAAGGAGAACGCTACCCAAATAACCCATTGAAAACCCTTTGGCACTAACACGATCCTGCTGCTCTTCAAAAGCAATATCGGGTAAATATGAATTGTAAAAAACAAGACTCCCCCAATACCCGATCAATCCCATAAAATAAAAAAGCAGACTTAAGTGAATGTATTCTAAACTAAACCAATAAAGACCGATACACCCAAATCCTCCTACGTAGCAAAAGAATTTCATGAAATTCTTTTTGTTGCCCACATAATCAGCAATTCCTGAGAGAATCGGTGACATTAGAGCAACAACTAAAAAGGTGAAAGCGGTTATCGATGAAATCAAAACCGTTTGTTTCATTTCAAATCCAAAGGCGGAGACCAATTCATCACTATCAGTAAACAAAGCGGAATAGAAAATTGGAAAAATAGACGAGGCGATTGTTAGGGTATATACTGAATTGGCCCAGTCATAAAAAGCCCATGCGTTAAGCAACTTTTTACTTCCTTTAATCGGCGGAGTTCTTGCCATTGATTCTGTTTGGTTTAGACATAAAAAAACCGTTCTAGGTTAGAACGGTTTTAAATATACGATTATTACTTTGACTTTATTCGAAGGTGGTAACCCCGAACTTTCTGGCCTCTTCCCTAGCCATAGGAGCCCAAGCTGTCAGATTTTGAATACGTGTGTCATTCGAAGGATGCGTACTCATGAATTCAGGTGGGGCCTGACCTCCACTTTTTGCTTTCATCCGTTTCCAAAGTTCAGCCGCTTCTGTGGGATCGTAACCTGCAATAGCCATAATCTGTAAACCAATTCGATCTGCTTCGGTTTCATGACTTCTACTAAAAGGAAGCATTATTCCCAATGTAGAACCCAAACCATACGCCTGATTGAACATATTTCTTTTTCGTTCGTCTTGAATGGCAATGTTACCTGCTACCGCCCCTATTTGCTGCAAGGTACCCGCGCTCATTCGCTGGGCGCCATGATCAGCCAAGGCATGAGCTACCTCATGACCCATAACTACAGCAACCCCTGTTTCTTGTTGTGTAATAGGTAGAATACCTGTATAAAAGACAATCTTACCTCCGGGCATACACCATGCATTTACAGTCTCATCCTTGACCAAATTATACTCCCATTTGTAGTCATTTAGATAGCCCTGATATCCATTGGCATCCAACCATCTTTCAGCAGCCGAGGATATACGCTGACCGACTTTCGTGATCATTCGAGCTTCAGCCGTGTTTTCTACAACTGCATTTTCAGTTAAAAACTGATCATACTGGGCAAAGGCCATGGGAAATATTTGTTTGTTCCCATAAAAATTCAAAACCTTTTTGCCTGTAAAAGGATTTACCTTACAAGCTGTAACGCCAAAAAATATGGCGATAATAAGTACTAACTTTTTCATTTATAATAGTGTTTAGTTTCGCGTAAAGTACAAAAAAATTATTTTCCTAGAATGCTAAGAGTTGTAAAGTCTTTGTTCACTACGATTGAATTATTTCCATTTTGCTTAATATCTTTTAAGCTTACCTTTTCATTATCAATCTCTATGCCATCAATTTTAAAAGGTAATCCATGGAATTTGAATTCTAAGGTCTCATAAGAAGTAATGAACGTACCATCTTTGTACTGCTGAATGGTTAGCTTTTCTGGTTTTCCTTGTAACTTGAAATTACGTAGACTGTACCTTCCTTTGGTATAGTCATAGCCATCTTGACCATCTTCATAAACCGCTGAGTTTTCAATTCCCTCCCTATAATAGACTTCTAAAATTAGTTTTTCAATTTCTTTTTCGCCTACATATTGCTGAACAGGATATTTTGGAATAATTGCTCCTTCCTTTATAAATAGGGGGATTTTATCAATATCGGCTACCACCCATTTTTCCTTGCCTCCTTCAACGACTTCTTCCGTCCAGAAATTATACCATTTCCCTCTTGGAATATACATCCTTCTTCCTTGGGCATTCGGCTCCTGAACTGGGCAGACCAAAATATGATCTCCAAAAATGAACTCATCAGTTCTAAAATGGGTTTGCGAATCTTCTTGATCAAACATCACAAGAGATTTCAACATGGCAATACCGTTTTTAGAATA
>CAZTLZ010000010.1:33175-38135 GCA_964614665.1 uncultured Maribacter sp. | reverse complement strand
TGCCCCGCTAAGAATAGCAGGGCACTTTTATTAGAAGTTGAAGCTGGCACTAACATATGACATGTTAGTCAGCATAAAAGTCAATAGGGATAAGGCGGTAATGACGATTCCTGAAAATAAGCATATTACTGCGTACTTATAAGGATTAGTTAAAGTACCTACCGCGCTGTTCTTGATAATAGAGTTGATTGTTTTCATAATTTCTAAAGTTAAAATTAGACTTGATTACAAGACCAAAATTACTTCAGAAACCGTGCTGAAATCTCACTGTCAAAAGTGAAAATCGACCCCCTGAAAACAGGGTGTCCTTTTAAAACCCGAATCGAATATTCATCTCAGGCCCATAAATAAAAAGTAAGACCAACATAGTCAATAGTAATGTGAAGATGATTGAGAATAAAAAAATTGAAGTGGCCTTAAACCATTTCGGCATTCCATTCAGTGAAGAGTTTTGAACAATAGTGTTGAGTACATCCATAATTTGCGTTCTTTAGCATTAAACAATTTCATAGTCTTGGATGTAGGTTGTAATATGAATTGGGTTCGGTAAAGAAACAATTATCAGGTTGAATACCCTAATTCATATTGTGATAATTGGATGAAATGCCGGAGAAATACGATGATCAGTTGAACGACCAAATCAATATGAGCAAATGTCCGGGATAAAATCTATATTTTAGTTTCCAAACAAAACTGATGAGAACTTTTCTATTGTTCTATTTCGTATTCATTCATTTCAGTTATGGCCAAACTTTTGACCAGGTCAAAGTGCATTCACATAATGACTACCTCCAAGACAATCCGTTCTGGGAGGCCTACAAAAACGGCGCATATTCTATTGAAGTCGATGTGTTCTTGCGAAATGGAACTCTTTTTGTCGCACATGACGAATCGGAAATTGAAACAGAAGATGAAATAGAAACTTTATACCTTAAGCCACTAAAGGTAGCTTTGGAGGAGAAGTATTCCAGAGAGGTACAACTCTTGATCGATATCAAGTCTGAAGCCTTGAAAACACTATCATCGCTAATTTTGGTGCTTGAAAAGTATCCTTCATTATTACATTCGGAGAAAATCATGTTCGTGATTTCAGGCCATCGGCCACAATCTTCAAAATATATCGACTATCCGGACTATATAAGTTTTGATTACCAGAGTTTGAACACTATTGATGATGCTGACATCTGGAAAAAAGTGGCACTAATTAGCTTGCCCTTTCATAAATATTCGCAATGGAATGGAGAGAACCACATGACAAAAGAAGAACAGCAACACATTGAAGAAATCATAAAAAAAGCCCATTTGTTAAACAAACCTTTCCGATTTTGGGCTACACCGGATAACGAATTGGCCTGGGAGACATTTTCTAAAATAGGTTTAGACTTTATAAATACGGACCAACCTGCAAAGTGTTTCGAGTTCTTAAAGTCAATAAAAAAAGGGCGCCCGTAAAGGAAGCCCTTCTGTTTTTTGAAGCATCGGTAGTTATTCACAACCACCAGTAAAACCTGTGGCATCGAATTTTGTTTGTACAGCGCCTTGGCGGCCACCTGTGGTAACACTGATGGCTAAATTATTCTCTCCACTTCCATCTCGTTTGGGACTGCAATATTCGAAAAGATAAAAACTGTTTGCACGTTCGCTAACTTTTATCGAAATGTCGTTAAACGTTGTTTCCAATTCCTCCTTGTTTGATGCAAAAACGCTAAAGGTCTTACCAAGGTCAGTTAACACCTGGGTATCGATTTCCCCTCCGAGTCCTATGGTAAAGAAAGAAATATTTGCATTTGCCTCATCTACTTTTGCTTGCGCAGCGGCCTGTGTGAATCTAGAAGCTTGGTCGGTACCATCGGTAAAAATGACTACAGATGCCGCACCAATTTTATCTCCTTGCGTACTTGCTGCAAGTAATTCTGTTGCTTTATCGGTTGATTTAATAACTGCACCGTACAAATCTGTAGAAGGATCATTGCTAATATCATCAGTTATGCCATTGATGGCCATAGTCAATTCCTCTTTGGAAGACGTTAAGTCCTTTAAGAGATGTAACTCATTCTCCCCATCAAACCAGTAAATAGCCATTTTGAAAGAATCCTCCGCAGTAGTTGGCATCACATTGTCAACAAAACTAATACTTGCACTTTTCAATTCCGTAAGACTGCTACTTAGCACACTATTACTCAAATCGAGCACTAAAAGGGTATTGTTACTAAAAACTTGAGAGTTGGATGAGATACGGGCGAAAGACTCCGATGTTGAAATAGTATTGAAACAATCATCATTTCTTCCTTGTTCATAAATAGTGAACTGATCGGCTTGTAGGCCTGAAACGGGCAAACCATCGGTATCCGATACTTTGAACAGAATCGATACTTTTCCTGGTAATGTGGTGAATTGTTCCTGTATGGAAAGCACCAATTCTCCGTCTCCTAAACCTAAACAGGCATCTACCTGCTTTCCTTTTCCTAGGCCATCTCCTGTATTTAATCCGAAAAAGACATCGTCATCAGCATTTCCACAAGAAACAACAAATGCAATAGAAAAGAATAGGAGGGCTAATTTGGTGAAGGTTTTCATTTTCATAATTTTTGGGTTCAACCTTCAGAACGGACAAAACGCTCTTAAATTATGATGGATTTAAAGTTTTTATGTTAAACATTGTTAAGGTTTTTATAGTTTTCCAGTACATTGCGGAGCGGATTAACGGATTATGAAGAAACTTCTTTTAGCTACCATTTTACTGAATTCTTGCTTTCCTCTTAAGGCTCAAAAGAAAAATGAAAGCTTTCGCCTAAATATCCGCAAAACTACGGGTACAATTACGATTGATGGAAAAGGTGATGATATTGCTTGGAAAGAAACCGATGTTGCCAAAGACTTTTTTATGGTGCTGCCGATGGACGATGGCCCTGCGAAAGAAACCTCTGAAATACGAATGGCCTACGATGATAAGAATTTTTATTTGCTAGCAACATTTTATCATAGTAAACCAGCAAAATACACGGTTGAATCATTACGTAGGGATTTCTCTTTCGGAAAGAATGACAACTTTCTTTTGTTCCTAGACCCTTTTAATAATCAGACTACTGGTTTTTCGTTTGGCGCCAACGCTTATGGGGCTCAATGGGATGGAACAATGTACAATGGTAGTCGAATTGATTTGAATTGGGATAGTAAGTGGGTTTCCGAAAGTTCACATGATGATGAGAAGTGGGTCTTTGAAATGGCGGTTCCTTTTAAATCAATTCGCTATGAAGAAGGGGTAAAAGAATGGGGGATTAATTTCAGTCGACTTGATTTAAAATCTAGTGAAAAATCGAGCTGGACTCCTGTCCCTCGTCAGTTCCCAACTTCCTCTATGGCCTATAATGGCACCTTGGTATGGGATAAGCCTCCCCCTAAACCAAAAACCAATTTTTCGGTGATTCCTTACGTTTTAGGCGAAGTAACTCAAAATAAGGCCGATAATGAGGAAGCTCAATATGAGCCCAAAATCGGAGGTGATATTAAATTCAGTTTGACCCCATCATTGAACCTCGATGTTACGGTCAATCCTGATTTTTCACAAGTAGAAGTTGACCGTCAAATTACGAATCTAGATAGGTTTGAACTTTTCTTTCCAGAAAGGCGCCAATTCTTTCTTGAAAATGGAGACTTGTTCGCAAATTTCGGGTACGCTACAATTCGACCTTTTTTTTCGCGCCGTATCGGTTTGGGAGTTCCCATTCAAGCTGGGGCCCGTGTTAGTGGCAATCTTAATGATACTTGGCGTGTGGGGCTAATGGATATTCAAACAGGTAGCCTTGATGAGACGGGCCTTCCAAATCAGAACTTTGGGGTAATATCATTACAAAAGAAAGTTTTCAGTCGTTCAAGTGTCGGTATCATGTTGGTCAATAAGCAATCGTTCAATTATCTGAATGAAAGTGATTCATTGCGTACCACATTTCCTGAGTATAATCGGAACTTGGGTGTCGAATACAACTTGGCATCTTCAAATAACCTATGGAATGGTAAAGCCTTCATTTTAAAATCTTTTTCACCAAATGACGATGCTGATGGTATTACCCAAGCCGCACATTTGGAGTATCAAAGTAGAAAATGGAGTTGGCGTTTACAAGAAGAGTGGGTGAGCAATGACTATAGTGCTGAAGTGGGCTTTGTACCTAGAACCAGCTATGTGAATTTTAATGGGTATTTGGGGCATCTGTTCTTTCCTAAGAAGGGAAAAATAGTGAGTCACGGCCCCACTTTGAATTCTTCCTTTTACTTTAATGAGAACTTTGAGCGGACAGACAATCTGAGTTATATCTTGTATAATATAGAGTTTAGAAATCGAAGCAGTTTTGGTTTCTTTGTCTCGGATGATTATGTAGAACTGTTGGAACCCTTCGATCCAACTGGTTTAAAGAAAGAAAAATTGGAAACCGGAACAAAGCACCAGTGGAATGCCTTTGGTTGGATGTTCGATTCAAAGCCACAAAGTCTTTTTACTTACGGTTTGGATGCTAGATTTGGCGGATACTATGCCGGGGGAAATAGGACAAGTTTAACTTCGGAATTGGGATATCGTTTTCAACCCTATGTAAGCTTGAGCGCGAATCTGAATTACAATCACATCAAATTACCCGCCCCATGGAATACGAACGAGTTCTGGTTGATTGGTAGTGAAGTGGATATTACCTTCACCAACAAACTTTTTTTTGCAACACTATTTCAATACAACGAACAATCACGTAACTTTAATTTAAATTCGAGACTTCAATGGCGTTACGCCCCCGCGTCAGACCTTTTTTTGGTATATACGAATAATCAAATGATAGACCCTTTTATGCCAAAGGACTGGTCATTGACATTGAAGTTTACCTATTGGTTCAATAAATAAAAAGACAATTACAATGGATGAAAAACCTAACATTGCCATACTTATTCTTGCTGCGGGGGAGTCAAAGCGAATGGG
>CAZTLZ010000010.1:0-33075 GCA_964614665.1 uncultured Maribacter sp. | reverse complement strand
ATCGTTGGCAAAGGATTATGATGGGATTTTGGTTATGTTGGCGGATCAGCCGTTAATAGATACCGAGTATTTGAATAAAATACTCGACACTTGGGGAAAGGCAAAAGCAACAATAACTGCAACGGGTTACGAAAATGGGCTAGGTGTTCCCGCAATGTTCGATAAATGTCATTTTCCTGAATTGTTGAAATTGACAAAGGATTATGGGGCTCGCAATATCATCAATGATAGCAATATCAAAATTATAAATCCCCAAGGAAAAGAAATGGACATTGATACTTGGCAAGATTACCAATATTTGATAAAAAAATTATAACCTTGAATACTATTAGTCAGTTATTTCATCTGGTTTTCGATTTTTCCCATTTGTTCACGAGATTCAAAAGTTGGCAAGGTACCTAATCGGGAATCATAGTAAATTCACAATTCTAATTTTATACGCAAAATGAGAAAATTTAGAATCATGCTTAACATAGTAATCTTGCTACTATGTTTTTCGACAACCGCACAAGAAATGGGATTTGAAGAATATAATCCAATTTCCACCTTGGTGGTACCTGGCAAGGAGGTAAAAAAGGCGAAATTCCCATTTATTGATGTTCATAGCCATCAACGCGACATGTCGGCGGCGGGTCTTTCCAAGTTGATTGATGATATGGATAATTTGAATGAGGGTATCATGGTCAACCTAAGTGGGGGCTCGGGTGCAAGACTGAACGAAAAGATTGCAAGCATTAAGGAAAATTATCCGAATAGATTTGTTGTTTTTGCTAACGTTAATTTTGACGGAGTAGGTAAGGAGGGGTGGAGTGAAAATGCTGCAGCCCAATTGGAAAAAGATATTAAAGCTGGTGCCAAAGGCTTAAAAATATATAAAAGTCTTGGACTACGCTATAAGGATACTGATGGAAATCGTGTTGCCATCGATGATATACGTTTGGATCCAATCTGGGCAAAATGCGGGGAATTAGGAATACCTGTACTCATACATGCCGCTGACCCAAAATCTTTTTGGGAACCCATGGATGATGATAATGAACGTTGGTTGGAATTAAAAACGCATCCCAGAAGGAAACGTTCGGCAACCGACCCTGCACCTTGGGAGCAGATCATTGAAGAGCAACATCGTATGTTCAAGAAACATCCGAATACCAAGTTCATCAATGCCCATATGGGATGGTATGCCAACAATCTTGGAAAACTTGGAAATCTGCTAGACGAAATTCCGAATATGAATGTGGGTATTGCCGCCGTAATTGCGGAATTAGGAAGACAACCAAAGAATGCCAAATCTTTTTTTATCAAATACCAAGACCGCATTCTTTTTGGAAAAGATAGTTGGAAACCAGAGGAATTCCCAACGTACTTCAGGGTTCTGGAAAGCGATGATGAATATTTCCCCTATTACAAGAAGTACCATGCGTTTTGGGCTATGTATGGGCTCGATTTACCAGATGATGTATTGAAGAAAGTATATTACCAGAATGCTCTGAATCTAATACCTGGATTGGATAAAACACTCTTTCCTGATTTTGATACAAATTAACTATGAGACCTATAGAGGAATTGGGAACACCTTTGGTTAAGAAGCTCTCAACATATTATTCTACTGACAAAAAACTTTTTTAGTGTCATCCAATTAGGAGGTTTCTAAAGTACTTCAAGGAGTTGTTTCTGAATATAGTCCAATATAAGCATCCAATTCATTTTTAAGACCAGAGCTGCCGTAGGTACATTGTCATCTTCAATAGCTGAAATAATAGCATCATGTTGATTATCAGATTTAGAATATAACAGGTCATCAGCCATGAACTCGCGCTCGTAAAAGAAAATACGTATTTTCAAGTCATCCAAAATGCGTTGCGCCAAGGCATTTTTATAATTCTGGGTCAGTAAACGATGAAACTCTAGCTTCGCTCCAATACGGGCGATTGTATCTTCAGCATTTTTGAAAACCAATTGTTGATTCTTAAGGTTCACAATAGATGCCTCGTCAAATTCTGAATTTTCAATGGCTAAAACTTCCAAATCGGCTACAAGGTCATAAAGATCCTGAGCCTCTTTCAAACTTAGTTCGGAGATAATAAAACCACGATTGGGAATTGCCGTAATAATACGACTTTGTTGTAGTTGGGTAAGTGCTTCCCTGATAGGAGTTACACTAACATGCAATTCTCGCGCGAGTGCCGCTAGGTTTATGGTTCGACCTTCTTCCAAATTGCCTAATCTCATTTCTTTCAAAAGGTATTCGCGTACCTGATCACGAAAAATGGTCTTTCTTGTCATAACACTAATATACTATATCGTATACGATTTATAACGTCAACAGAGATGATAAATTACATGGTAAAGTATTCAGGCACGACACAATCGGGCCTGGAAGATTGACACTTTATCAAATTTTTGGCAAAGTTCTTGCTTGACTGTAGTCATCCACTTATCTTTGAAATGTTACATAATAGGCATTTCGGGAATAATTGCGAATGGCGAAAAGTTGTTGTCAACGCTGGATGTACAGTTAGGTATTTCGATTTTAAAGTCTTTTTCCACTAGTTCATTTCAAATTCAATAGCTTCCATTATGTGGATAATATAATTATGAATTACAAAACACGATTAAACATTTATGGCTAGAGCACAAGAAACTTATGGCAAAAAAGAACGAGAAAAAAAGCGTTTAAAGAAAAGAGAAGAAAAGGCTAAAAAGAAAGCAGAACGTCAAGCGAATGCGAAGACAGGTGGTACTTTAGAAGATATGTTGGTATATGTTGATGAAAATGGACATTTTACCGATACGCCACCAGACCCTTCTAAAAAGGTAAAAGTCGATGCCGAAAGCATTGTTCTAGGGATTCCGAAGAAGGAAGAGCAGGAGGAAGAAGACCCTATTCGAAATGGAAAGGTTGCTTTTTTCGATAGTTCTAAAGGTTTTGGGTTTATTACCGATTCAGAGAACCAAGAAAAATATTTTGTACACGTCAGTGGGCTTATTGATGAAATCATGGAAAATGATAAGGTAAGCTTCGAACTTGAAAGAGGTATGAAGGGAATGAATGCCGTTCGGGTCAAAAAAATATAAGGTAATCAAACCAAGGGCAGTTTGCCATACTGCTCAATCAACTTTTTCGCTCTAGCAATCTTCTTAATTTAATTAGGCCTAAGGGGTATTACACAAAGATTATTTCATATACTTGGATATTTATCTAAGCTACTGTTATTTCCTTTTTGTCTCGCCCACATCCTCTTAAAAACAGTAGTAAAATTGCGTAATTTCATGTTAAAAAAGACCTTGGATAATAGGGCTTTTGGCGTTTGAAAGGCAGTTTAGGCTAAAACATTCCGGATAATTTCTATATCACCGGTTCACCATACAGTTGTACCCTCAATTGAAAATAAAGAACCTTTCATCGATTTTTCTGTTAAAATAGTGCTGTATTTACCGCATTTGGAGCATTCAAAACACTAAAACCTAGTTGTGCGCGTTTCATTGGTTAGTATAAACCAAAATTATTGATGATGGACAAATTAATGGGTGCTATTGTAAAAGCGCTACTTTTTAGCGGATTACTTTTGATTACATTTAGCTGTAGTAAAGACTTAGAATCTGCAAATCTAGATGTAGATCAAAAAGTTTCAAAAACTGAAGTAAAAACTATTTTAGAAATGGATGAGTTCTCAAGTGCTGCCGATGGGGTAGTTACTGATATATTTCAACAAGGGGCTTCTAACAAATCAGCCAAAAACGAAGATTGTTATACAACCGAGTTCTCAGATACAGGCTTTACGGTAAACTTTGATAACTGTGCGGTTGAAGAAGGTGGTGAAGAGTTAAGTGGTATGTTAGCCGTTACTTACAAAGAAGGGGAGGAGTTAACTGCCTTTACCGCTACATACACCAATTTGAGTGTTGATGATATTATACTTAATGGAACAAGAAGTTTTACTATGAGCGGCAATAATGAAAATGAGAATGTATCTTTTACTATTGTCAGTGATATGAGTGTTACGTTAGCCGATGGCTCTGTAGTTGAGGAGGCGGGAACTAAAACTTTTTCTATTCTTTTCGATTTCGAAAATTTTGCAAATAGTGCCCTTACCGTTGATGGTAATTGGGCCGTAAAGGCAGACGGCAATACGTATACGGTGAATGTATCTTCTGAATTGGTAGCGAACTTCGGGTGTGATTATGTTGGCAAAGGCGTTATGGCTTTGGCCAAAAACGGACTTGAAGTAGTTATTGATTTCGGTGAAGGTGCCTGTGATGATGCAGCAAATATGACCTACCCTGACGGTACGGTTGAGGAAATTTCTTTAAAAGACTAATTTAGTACTAGTCGTAAAAGCAACTACTTAATCAGAGCAAGTAGTAGTGCTTTTTCCTAAATATAAAAGGGCCGCGCATTATAATGCACGGCCCTTTATGTATTGGAGGTTGTTCAAAAATTATCTGTAACGCCTTTTCGTATTCCAGACCTGTGCTTTTGAAGTTCCAAATACTTCTCTTAATTGATGATTGCTTGTAGTTTCCATGATGATTGTTTTTTAAGATTGATGATTTTTTAAAAAGTAATTGTCGTTTTTTGATTTTCTATTTTATGGTCATACCATCTATCGGTATTCCAGCCAATATCTTTTCTATAATATAGTTCGGGTCGTAATTGATGTTTATGTAGCCTTTTCATGATTATTGTTTTTTGATTGTTATATGATGATACAAAATTGTTGTTTTAAAGCTGCTTTAAATAATATATGTTTCTGAATTGTCGAATTAAAACGATGAGTTGTTTTTTGATTGTTTCAATTGACTTACAACTAATAGACGATGTACAATAATTTTTGTTACAGTACTATGCATAAAAAGGTACTATATTAAATAAATTTTAACAGTCCAATCGACTTATTGTTACGTAAAGGTTTTATTGTCAACTAATTATAAGAGTAGAAAATCAATGCAATCAACATTGATTTGGATAACTTTTCAAGGACATTGGCTCCGATGACCGTTGGAGTGGTAGTAGTGACTTAAGGTTGGCCCCATAGACAAAGTCTCATTCGATTAATTGTAAATCAGAAAAGTAGGGCTATTCCTTATTCAAGGTTTCGAGTAATTTATCATAATCCTCGATACGGGTATATAATCGCCCACCTAAATTAAAAATAGGAGTGGTAATTGAGTCCAAAGTAGTAGGGAAAGAGTTTTTCAACTGCTCTTTAATCTCTGGTCTCTCCGTAAGTCGGTGTGTGTTGAACTTGTATTTACCTTCCTCCATTCTTACGAGCATACTATCGCACCCTTCGCATTTATCCGTAATGTATAGGGTAATGGACTTTTTGGGTTTTACTTTAATTGGTTTTGCCTCCTTCTTCAACGCCCTTCTTGATAGGCTATCATTGACCACTAGTTCATAGGTGTAATTTGGCTGTTTTCCGCGCATCAAAATTATCGTTTTCAAATGTACTTTTGAAACCCCGGGCACACGTACGAGTCTTGGTCTACCCTTACTTTGTCTAAAATTGGTACCTGATATTGTTAGCATTACGTCAACATCTTGATCATTCTCATTTACCGCGTAAAATGCCAAACGGTTTGGAATATCTTCGGTTACAACTTTAATTGGGAGTTCTTGTGCATTAGTTTTAAGCACAAATAGGACCAGTAAGGATAGTACTAATTTCATATTTTCAATAGCTTCTAAAATGTAAGATATGAAATACTGCAGATATCCTCTTTCGATTCTTTGAAATAACCATAAAATCCGATAAAAGTATGGGTAAGTGGTGATTTGGTCAATTTTGGGTATGATGCGACAGCGAGCAAAGGTCAAATTACTTTTCAGGCAGAGAGGGTAGAGGTTGAATTTCGAAAATTGGTGTTGACCCCGGTTTCTGAACTAGCCCAATGATCCGATTATTTAGTATCCATTACAATTCTTAGAGCGAGTACTTTGATAGTTTCGCCGTAATAATTCCGTAAACACTAAGAAAGCCTTATTTTTGCAAACCTGAAAAAGAAAGGAATATATGGCGGAAATTGCACTAGCAGTACAGGATAAAAAAACGGACAAAGAACTTTACAAGTATCAACAAGGTGCTATCACTAGAATTTTTGAAAAATTCGATACCGCACCCGATGACTACCATTTATTGTATCAACTACCCACTGGTGGTGGTAAGACCGTAATTTTCTCTGAAATGGTACGTCAATACCTGAAAAACCATAATAAGAAAGTACTGGTGATGACACACCGCGTGGAATTATGTCGTCAAACTTCAGAAATGCTAACCGGTTTTGGTGTTGTCAATAAAGTCGTAGATAGCAAGGCCGATTTAGATGACCAAGCCGATTATAGCTGCTATGTGGCTATGGTTGAAACCTTAAATAATCGTTTGAATGACGATAAACTTGATATTTCAGACATAGGCTTGGTAATTATTGATGAGGCACACTACAATTCGTTCACGAAACTCTTCAAGTTTTTTGAAAAATCATTTATTCTCGGCGTTACGGCTACACCATTAAGTTCAAATAAGGAGCTTCCGATGAAGGATAACTATAACGAACTTATTGTAGGTGAAACCATTGAAGCGCTAATTGAAAATGATTTCTTGGCCAAGGCCGAAGTTTTTCAATATGATATGGCGTTAACCTCTCTTGAAGTTGGGTCTAATGGAGATTATACAGTCAAATCATCAGAAGACTTATATTCAAGTCCAGCAATGTTAGAAAAGCTTTTAAGCGCTTATGAAAAGCATTCGAAAGATAAAAAGACTTTGATTTTCAATAATGGTATCAACACTTCCATTAATGTATATCATACGTTTAATGCAGCCGGGCTCCCGGTTATGCATCTTGATAATACGGCGACAAAAAAACAAAGAAAGCAGATATTAAACTGGTTCAAAGAGACACCAAACGCTATTTTGACTTCTGTGAGTATCTTAACAACAGGTTTTGATGAACCTACCATAGATACCATCATTCTGAACAGAGCTACTAAATCGTTGACGCTTTATTATCAAATGATCGGTCGCGGTTCTCGTATCCTGAATAACAAAGCGAAATTTACGGTAATCGATTTAGGTAACAATAATTATCGTTTTGGACCTTGGGGTGCCGATTTGGATTGGCAAACTATCTTCAAGTCCCCTAACTTTTATAGAGATCGTATTCAAGATGACGAGACTATTGAAGATCGATTTAGCCATGAATTGCCTGAAGAAATTCGAGAGGAATTTTCAAAATCTGAAGATCTTTCTTTTGATATAAAGAATGTCTATCGAACTGCTACTGGTAATGGAGAGTCTTCAAAAGTGGTTTTGGAACGTTCAATTGAGCAACACGCCAAAATTTGTATTGAAAATAGTGAAGATGTATATGACGCCTTGGCACTGGCCAAACTATTAAAAGGTGATATAGACCAGCGTATTCTATCCTATACGAAATGCATTAGCAGAAGTACCGGCAACTTTATCAACTGGTTAAAAGATGACTATAAAAAGAAGTTGAACGCCTATTTACGTCAAAATTTTGACGAAGTATTCGAAAAAATACACGGTCATCCGCCGGAGGATTAGCGGTTTTTAACTAGTTTTCGCCATACCTTTGGCTAAAAGAGTTCAAATGTCATCATTCGACGATTTTAAGATTTCAACACCGCTACGAAATGCGATAGCGGATTTAGGTTTTGAAACGGCGAGGCCCATTCAAGAAAAGTCCTTCCCTGTAATTCTTTCAGGACAAGATATGGTCGGTATCGCCCAAACGGGTACAGGTAAGACCTTTGCCTATATGTTGCCGCTACTTCAAATGCTTCCCTTTTCTAAAGAAAAGCATCCACGTATCCTGGTTTTGGTACCGACACGTGAGTTGGTCGTTCAAGTTGTAGAAGAAATTGAAAAATTTGGAAAATACTCATCCATAAAAGTTGTCGGGGTATATGGTGGTACTAATATAAATCGTCAAAAAGAGGTTTTGGCCGAAGGCACAGATATTGTGGTCGGGACCCCTGGACGACTTTATGATTTGGCCTTAAGCAAGGCGCTTCGATTAAAATCCATAAAAAAACTAGTAATTGATGAGGTGGATGTGATGCTTGATCTGGGTTTTCGTTTTCAACTTGCCAATATCATGGATTTACTTCCAGAAAGGCGCCAGAATATTATGTTCTCAGCTACGATGACCGTAGAGGTTGATAAACTAATACATGATTATTTCGTCGCTCCTCAGAGTATTACGGTAGCTATAAGCGGAACTCCTTTAGATAATATTACTCAGACTTGTTATTCGGTTCCTAATTTTTACACAAAAGTTAATTTATTAGTTGATATATTAAATGATAAAGAGCTGTTTAGTAAAGTATTGGTATTTATTTCAAACAAAAAATATGCCGACCGATTATTCGAAATTTTAGAAGAAAACTATGGAAACGAAATATGTGTGATTCATTCCAATAAGACCCAAAATTACAGACTTCGTTCTATTCGTCAATTTGATGAGGGAAGCAACAGGGTCTTAGTTACGACGGATGTTATGGCCCGTGGATTGGATTTGGATCAGATATCACATGTTATCAATTTTGACACACCGGTGTATCCTGAAAACTATATGCACCGCATAGGAAGAACTGGTCGGGCTGAAGCAAAAGGCAATTCTCTTTTATTCCATACGGAAAAAGAAACATCGGCAAAAGAAGCAATAGAAGAATTGATGGGTCTTAAAATTCCTATGATAGAATTTCCGGCTCATGTGGAAATCGCGACCTTATTGACTCCAGCGGAAACACCAAAAACACTTGAGGCAAATAACCCTATCAAAAGAGATGATGATGCATTGAGTTCAGGTTTTCACGAAAAGAAAGAAAAAAACAAGCGCACCAATCAGGGAGGTTCCTACAAGCGTAGCATTGCAAAAAAATACAAAAAGGCAAAAACTAGGGGTGATAAGAACTATAACAAGCGTAATAGACGAAAATAGTCAACAAATTAGGCTTTAGAATTAGAGCATCATGTGCTCCCTTGACTAATTTTCACTAATTTTCATCCTTCTAAAAATCATCCTATGAGAATGTTAGTTTTATCCCTTTTTATACTTCTATTTTCGTGTAAAAGTACTTCCTCCTTGGAGGCCGACAAACACAGTTATCCATTCCCCGTAGATACGACTACTAGGCCCATCCAGCAGCAACAGGCAAAAACTTATAAAATAAATGGTGTAAGTGCAACGAATGATTTTCCATCGGCTCGGTTGAACAAGTTCCTTCAAGAAAACGATTCGACCTATGTAGCCAAAATATGGCCCGAAAACTTTCCTATTAATCCTAGTCCGTGGTACGCCTTTAAGCTTTGGTCCGAGACGGAGCGAGATATTTATGTAAAACTAGATTACTCGAATGGAGCCAAGCATAGGTATAGCCCAAAACTAAGTAAAGATGGGAATCGTTGGTCTCAACTTGATTCTACACTTTTACAGCTAAATCAAGACAGTACAAGTGCCACTATTAAACTCAACGTCGGACAAGACACCCTATGGGTAGCTGCTCAAGAAATTCAGGATCATAAAAGGGTGGGAGCATGGGTTAGCAAAATGGCCCAGAGTCCCTTAGTACATAATGGAATAGCTGGAAAAAGTGCCTTGGGACGAGATTTATACCATTTGAACATATTTAAAGGGATAGATTTTATAAAAAGACCTACAGTTCTGATTATAAGTAGACAACATCCTCCAGAAGTGACTGGATTTTTATGTATGAAGGCTTTTGTTGAGACCATTATCAATGAAGGTGCTACAAATGGTTTTCTAGAGAAATATCGTATAATGGTCTACCCTTTGATGAATCCCGATGGAGTTGATTTAGGTCATTATCGCCATAATACCGGAGGTGTCGATTTGAACAGGGATTGGGCCGAGTATCATCAACCAGAAGTACGTCAGGTTACCAACCATATGGTTCGAGAAACTTCGCTTGCCAAGAACGATGTGGTTTTAGGTCTCGACTTCCATAGCACGTTCAATGACGTGTACTACACCCCCGATGTTAGTGTGGAACGTAAAATACCCGAATTTACAAAAGCGTGGCTCGAAAAGATAAGGGTTGCCACGGGATTAGAAGATATTAACGAGAGTCCTGGTAAAATAAGTAGGCCAACGTCGAGTGGATGGTACAACCAACAATTTGGAGCTACCGGTATTACCTATGAAATAGGAGATAAAACCCCTCGAGAATTTATTAAGAAAAAAGGCGTAGAGTCAGCTAGGGCAATGATGGAGTTATTGCTAAAAGAATAGTACTTCATGAGTAAGTCAAACAATACAACACTTATTATTCTTGCTTTTTTCTCCATTTACGTGATTTGGGGCTCTACCTATCTATTGAATAAGATTGCGGTTGCAGAATTACCACCTTTTATGTTAGCCTCTGTACGTTTTGTCGTAGCGGGCATACTCATACTTGTACTTTGCAAGTTTATAGGAATCTCTATTGGTATTAGCAAAAGACAATTATTGAATTCCATCATAGCCGGGTTCTTGTTTTTAACCTTCGGAAACGGGGTAGTGGTATGGGCGTTGAAATATGTGGATAGTGGTTTTGCAGCTTTGGAAATATCGGCACAGCCACTGCTTGTATTGATACTGATGCGAATACTCCAAGGCAAAAAAATACAACCTATGTCCATTGTGGGTGTGGTTTTAGGAATTATCGGAATCTACCTGCTGGTTAGTCAAAAAGAGGTGCTGAGCAAAGAGGATTCCATCATCGGTATGGCAATGATTTTCGTTTGCATGTTAAGTTGGGGCTATGGCAGTTTGTTCGTAGGCAAGGCCGATTTGCCTAAAAACTACTTTGTGAACACAGGGTATCAGATGTCTATGGGAGGTGTAATGTTATTAATCGCAAGCATTTCGTTTGGAGAAACTTGGACTTCACCCTTGAAATGGAGCCCGTCAGTACAGTTAACCATGTTGTTATTGATTGTTTTCGGAAGTATCGTAGCATTTACCTCCTTTAACTACCTCTTGAAAGTAATATCTCCAGAGAAAGTGGCCACTTCAACCTATGTAAATCCTATTATAGCATTAATCTTAGGCTGGTATTTCTTGAATGAGCAAATCACCCTACAATCTGTTATGGCAGCTGTAATACTACTCACAGGGGTGTACTTTATAAATACAAAAAGGGAATTACCCATTTTTTCTCGCTTTCCTGGAAGAATAACATCAAAACAACGCAAACCTTAATTTTCACAAAATCTCTGAATTGTATAGGCCAGACCAATAATGTTGACCCAAAATATACAAGTCAATCATGGGTCTATTTAGAATAATAGTTTTTGGTCATTTCTTCCATTACCCAATTGGTTCTAATAGCGGTCTCTCCTGTACTTGGACAGGTACCTTTACCTAATAGATCATCGACCATAGTTTGTATTAAGGGCTGTTGTATGTGGTAAGGCATTTCAAATTCAAAGGTTTCCTTGCTGCCATCGCCCTTTTTGATAAATAGTTTGGGTTCTCCAAAGAATGGAATTTTAATATGACCCTTTGAACCGATTACAATCAATTCATCCTTTTCAGAATCCTTATCAACTGTGAAACACCAGGTTCCAGAACCTAAAATACCATTTTCAAAAACAAAACTAGAAGAAACGATGTCGGCAGCCCCATAGATACCCGCTTGATTGGCAGCATGTCCGGATACAGACTTTATCGGGCCAAAAACATAATCCAAATAGTCTAATTGATGTGAGGCCAAATCAAAAAAGTAACCACCCCCGGCAACTTCAGGGTCGATACGCCAATTGACGGGGGCACTCCCGGTTATGTTAGCAACAATATCAGGGTCTAAGGTTTTGAACATTTCAATTTTCACCATACGGATATCACCAATTGCCCCTTCATTCACAAGTGCCTTCAATTTTTCAAAATTAGGAAGTCTTCTACGGTAATAAGCAACATATAAGGGAACTCCGGCCTCCTTACAGGTATTGATCATCTCTTGACATTCGGCAGTAGTTCGCGCCATCGGTTTCTCTACATATATAGGTTTACCTGACTTCGCTGCCCTTAAGGTTAAATCTCGATGTGCATTTGGCGGTGTAGCAATATAAATTGCATTTACGTTCGGGTCATTGATCAGTTGATCGGCATCATCATACCATGTATCAATTCCGTGGCGCTTGGCATAATCCTCCGCTTTTTTGCCATTTCTCCGCATTACAGCAACTATTTCAGACTGTGCTATTTTCTGCATGGCGGGAGCACTTTTAACCTCACAAACGTCACCGACACCTAATATGCCCCAACGTACGGTATCATCATTGATTTTACTGTTCATTTTTAAATATTGATTTGTAGTTAAAGTAATGCAGATAGTTCTTCCCAGACTGATTCATTGATAGGAATACCTTCTTTCATATAAGTCGCTCTTCTTTTCTTGGTTTGACTTCCAGGATATTCAATTGATTGACCTTCTTTTTCTGATGTGGCCCTCGTAACAAAATCGATAATCTCCGTTACCAGTTCTTTATGTCGCTGTGAGCTGTTCATTTGTTCTGCATCAAAACAGATAAACACCTGTGATAATCCATATTCCGCCTCCATTTCCCCGATTTTTGCGGTTGATTTACCAGAGGAAAGTAAGGTGACCAACAAGTCCACTAAGATAGACATACCGGAGCCCTTCCAATAACCAGTAGGGAAAAGCCTCTTAGTTTCCAAAATAGCCTTGGGATCATTTGTAGGCTCTCCGTCTGCATCGAATCCACCATCAAATGGAAGTTTCCTTCCATCCATGGCATATTTTTCCATTTTACCATAGGAGAATTGTGATAAGGACATATCTAGCACAATATGCCCATCGTCATTGGGCACAGCCATAATAAGTGGATTGTTGCCGGTATTTGCTTCCATAGCACCCCAAGAAGGCATATTGGGCATGGTGTTGGTAAAGCACATAGCAATACAACCCGCTTCGGCAGCTTGCCATCCGTAAGACCCCCCACGCATCCAATGACTTCCGTTTTGCAACGCAATACAGCCCATTCCTGATTCTTTCGCCAGTTCTATAGCCCTATTCATACAAAAATGAGCGTTCAGGGGCCCTGGACCTAACTTTCCATCCCAACGCTCAAAATTGCCAAGTGCCAATTGACGCTCTGGCCGTTCACCTAATTGAACATACCCGTCAGTAATGGTTTTTAAGAACACGGGGAATCGATTCACACCGTGTGAGTGATATCCATCAAGCGTGGAATCCGCAAATATTTTTGCACATAAATCGGATTCGTCGGAGGTAAAACCTGTTTTTGAAAGTATCTCTTCTAATACTTTAAGTAATGAATTATAAGGTACTGTTATCATGAATATTAAATAAATTTAATTTTACATTTTCAAACTAGCCAAGTTACTAAAATAATCAAAAGATGTTACTATTTGAACCTAATTCAATGAGATTCGGGCCAATAGCTATTAATTTTTTTACGGAGAAAAGCAACACTTCGTTCCAACTGATCCATTCCGTCGACACCATCTTCGATGCTGATCCAGCCATTGAAACCGACTCGTTTTAATTCTGTAAAAATAGCATCATAATCATTTAGTCCCTTACCGATTTCACCATGGCGTAGTCTTTTTGCATAACCCACGGCACCGTTTTCTTCATTTCTAAGGTCTTCGATAGTGCCCTCAATCAAATAGCGGTCGCTGGCATGCATGGTTACTACCCGCTTCGAAACCTGATATAAAAGCGATAAAGGGTCTTCACCGGCCAGAAAAGTATTGCTGGGATCATAGTTGACCCCGAAATTCGGGTGGTCAATTTTATCCACCAGTTGACAGAACACTTCTATTTTTTGAGCGAATTCTGGGTACTCCCAAAAATCATCTTTATAGTGGTTTTCTAAAATAAGTGTTATACCTAACTCTTGTGCGTATGGCAAGCATGCATGGATACATTCAGAAGCCAGTTCGACTCCCTTGGCTATAGATAATTCAGGCCGTCTTTGCCCAGAAAGTACGCGACAATAAGAACTTCCGAGTACGTTAGCCATCTGAATCCAATGTTTTTGTTTCAGGATTTCTTTCTCCCTAAAAGCGGCATCGGGATGGGTAAAATCAGGAGAGCAGCATAACATAGGAATTACTTTGCCGTGGCCTTCCACTTGTTTTCTAAACTCCGTCCAATTCGCTTTATCGGCCATTTCCAGAAAACCAGCATACCATTCCAATCCATCAATGTCAAGGGCGCAGGCCAATTCAACCCACTCTGACACAGTCATGGAGCCAGTTTTACACAGGGCATTCATGAAGGCCTTAGGAAATACGGCTAATTTTGGCATTTTGAGATCAGGTCTTTTTTGTACAAACTATTTCGGTGGATTCCTGCCGATCATAGGAAATTGTTCTACTTCAATTACTTGTCCACTTATTGGTCCTGATTCATCTGATAATAAGTATATTGCGGACATTGCTAACTCTTCAGGTTTGAACAGCCTTTTAGCAGGAGCGAAAATATTGGATAATGTTTTATGCCAATCATCAGGTTTTCCTTGTTCATGTTGATTGACAAATTCATGTTCGGTAAGGATCCAACCAGGATTAATTTGGTTTACACGTACGCCATTTTCACGAAATAAGGTGTCGCCTAAATTTCTACTTAATGTCATCAAAGCTCCTTTTGAAATGCTGTAGGCTAGTAAATTTGGCTCACCACTCCATGAGTTGATCGAGCCGATATTCACCACATTCCCTTTTGTTTTTTCAAGATAGGGTAGGGCGGCCTGAATAATTGAAAAAGGGGCTACTGTATTTACATCCAACATTCGTTTCAAATAAGGCACAGTGGTCGTATCCATATTCGAAGGAGCAACAATGGCCGCATTATTTACCACGGCATCAAGCCTTCCAAAGGTATCCAAGGCTTTTTTTACTAATTTTTCCGGCGCATCTTCTTCCGTAATATCAATTGTTAGCATTGTAGCTTTGCTTGGTTCGAATTCTTTCAAGAGCTCTTGTCCCAACTCATCTCGTAAGCCGTTCAATACAACGTTCGCGCCTTCTTTTATACTTTGTCTTGCAATAGCTCGTCCGATACCCGTATAGCTACCTGTAATTAAAATAACTTTATTTTCTAATCGCATCTGTTTTAATTTGGAGTTAAAATACTTTTTACCACTTTTCCTGAATGCATTTGTTCAAATGCTTGATACCAATCGACTAAGTTCCAAATACCACCAATAATGGGTTTGACATCTAACTTTCCTGTGGACAAAAGCGAAAGCACTTTTTCCCAAATGGGCCAATTATGACTGAAACTGCCTTGAAGGGTTACATTTTTCTGTATTAGGGGGTCCAAAGAAAAGTTCATGGGTTGTGGTCCCCAGCCCACTTTGGTAATCTGCCCATTCGGGCGAACATAGTCTAAGGCCAATTTCAACGTGGCACTGACTCCTGCAGCATCAATAACAGAATCAACACCCAACCCATCATACTTTTTTGCCCAGTCAGAGCCATCGTCGATTAACGTATCACAGCCATACTTTTCTGCAATTTTCAATCGTTCGACATCATTCTTCAGTCCTAAAATTGCCACTTCGGCTCCAGCGAGCTTCGCCATAGCTGCACACAAAATTCCGATCGTGCCTGGTCCGATAACAATGACCCGATCTCCCGGTCTGATTTGAGAATTCACCAAAACCGCATTATAAGCTACAGAACAAGGTTCGGTTAAACAGGCCTGTTCAAAGGGCAAACTTTCAGGAACTTTATGTAAACATCTGGCCGGCACACTTACAAAACGTGTCATGGCTCCATTGACTCCATAGCCAAATCCTTTTCTTGATGGATCTAGATTATAGAGCCCTTGTCTGGTTAACGGGTTGCTGGTATTTATTATAGCTGCGGTTTCGCTCACCACCCTATCACCTTCTTGCCAATTTGTTACATTGGACCCGAGAGCTGAAATATGTCCTGCAAATTCATGCCCGAGTACAACCGGATAATTAACTACCCAGCTATGATCTGAGGTCCATTGGTGCAAATCACTTCCACAAACGCCAACATTGGCCACCTCTAAAAGCACATCATCAGCTCCGATTGTGGGTTTGGAAATTTCCCGAAGTTCAACGCTTCCTTTTTCCTCGGCATAATTAACTACAGCAATGGATTTCATAGGTTTAATTTATTCCGTTATACACTCCCATAAGAATGAATTTTAGCACAAATCAGTCGAAGCGAGCTTTCCAAATCACCTTCCACAGTTTTAAAAGCATCGGCATCAATGGTCAGAGGGGCGCCTAAAACGACCATGGGTGCTCCGAAGGCTGGACACTCAATAGCCTGTTCTAGCGATAATCCTCCAACCGCCTGAACTGGAACCTTGACCGCCTCCACCACCTCACGAAGCTGGTCTAACGGACTTGGCATGCGTAAGCCCTTAGCTGCAATACCTCTACGCTCATCGTAACCGATATGGTGAACAATATAGTCACAGCCCAAGTCTTCGAGCCATTTTGCACCGGCTACCATATCAGGACAACCCAAGTTATCGCCCATTACTTTGATATCAAAATCTTTTCCGGCCTGCACAACGACTTTTATAGTTTCTTCATGGGCGCGTGCCATCACAACAACATGAGTGGCACCAGCCTTTGCCATCATTTCGGCTTCCAAATAACCGCCATCCATGGTTTTAAGGTCCGCCACAATAGGAGTTTCAGGAAAAGCTTCCCGTAATTTTCGTACCCCATGCAAACCCTCGGCCAGGAGAAGGGGAGTTCCAGCCTCTAACCAATCTACACCCGCCCGCAAGGCTATGGCCGCAGTTTCAAGGGCCTCATCGATATTGGTAAGATCCAAAGAGATTTGAACTATCGGCTTCATTTTATAAATATAGATATTTTGATGATCGGTCGTTAGTGATTGGTATTCGAAAAACGTTGGTTACCTTTGATTTCAACTTAAAAGTGTGATATGCAAACGCGAAAATTAGGATATAGTGACCTTGACCTTACAACTATCGGACTAGGTACTTGGGCGATGGGAGGCGGAAATTGGAAATTTGGATGGGGCCCGCAGGATGATGAAGATTCCATAAAAGCCATACATGCAGGATTTGAGCAAGGCATAAACTGGATCGATACAGCAGCGATTTATGGTCATGGTCATGCAGAAAAAGTAGTTGGCAAGGCCATAAAGGGAATCAGGGATTCATTGATAATAGCGACTAAGTGCGGTCGTGTCTGGAAAGGAGATAGTCGTGAAATAGGCAAATCACTAAGGGCGGATAGCATCCGTCTTGAAGTAGAAAATAGCTTAACACGACTTGATATAGAAGTCATCGATCTCTATCAGATACATTGGCCAGAACCAGATGAGCAAATTGAAGAAGGCTGGGCGACTATTGCAGACCTCATCAAAGAAGGAAAGATCCGCTATGGCGGTGTTTCTAATTTCAACCTAGATCAGTTGAAAAGAGCTCAGGCCATTCACCCGATTTCTTCTTTGCAGCCTCCATACAATATGCTACGAAGAGAAATTGAGGACGATATCATCACCTATTGCGATACTAACAAAATTGGTATAATTGCTTATAGCCCTATGCAGGCGGGGCTTCTGACCGGAAAATTCACAAAAGAAAGAGCAGAGGGTCTCCCAGAATCTGACTGGCGCAGCCGACACCCATTTTTCGTAAAACCGCAATTGAATATCAATCTCCAGGTTGTAGAACAACTTCGCGAAATCGCAGATCGAAAAAATGTTGCACTAGCCCAACTTTCCTTGGCGTGGGTACTTCGGAAAAAAGAAGTTACCGCGGCCATAGTTGGTGCCAGAAAACCGACCCAAATTCAGGAAACCGCTAAAGCGAGTGCTGTTATATTGAGTGAAAATGAAATTGAGGAAATCGAGGGAATTTTGAAGTGGCGAGAAGCACAATTGGCAGGTACTTTCTAACAGCTTACAAACTGTAGAAAGAGTGCCTCCTACCTCAAGAGCTTATTGTATCAGAAACAAGTATTGAGAAATACCTATTATAGGAGAACTAGTTCTATCACTGGTCTTGCTAACTATGAAGGGTTGGTTCTATTTGCGAAAACCAGGTCAAAAGAATCTTTAAATGAATCAAGGGGTGATAAGGTCGAATTTCTATACATCCAATATTTCTTTTGCCTTCGAATTCAATCGCATTTTTGTTTCTTCAGTAATATAATTACGTTGATTTAATTGCTGTGGCAGGTCAGAAGCGCAAAAATAACTGTGGATACTTCTTCGATAGTTTTTAGTTTGATTCGTAGTACCTCCATGCCATACATGTGAATTAAAAATGAATACCGATCCTGCAGGAGCAATGATTTTTATTTCATCAGGGTGCGAAAGTTCAGGATCTTTCATTGCATCCTGCGGCAAAACCTTCGAACGGTGCGTACCAGGAACAATACGTGTGGCTCCATTGTCTTCAACGAAATCATCCAAAAGCCAAATGGTGTTACATACCTTGTAACCATTTTCTGGAACTGCGTTTCCATAATCCACATGTAACTTTTGAAGTCCCTTCCCAGGCCTTGCGGCTCGATAATTCAATGATGATAATTTATATTTGTCACCTAGTACCGAACTTATTGCGGCTAATACCTTGGGGTGGGTGTAAAACTGGTCAAAAATTTCACCTTTGTTGACCAAATCAGCCAGACGGTCAGCCCCCAACTCTTTTGGATGACGAATGTATTTGGATTCGAATAACTCAGAACCAGCATTTTTACCTTCCTCTGAAATTAATTCATCAATACGTTGATTCACCTGTTGTACTTCCGAGGGTGATAGTAATTGGCCTAGATTTAAATAACCATCACGTTCCAAATTTTGGATTTCATCTTTTGAGAGCATCTAATAAAGTGTTTGTTCAACTCTAAGTTAAGAAAATAATTATTCTATGAAAAATCAGGTTCTCCTCCAGTGCATAGTTCTTATTTGTATGTTTTGCCCAAATGCCAATACAGGTGATTCACAGTTTTTCTTACCAAGACGGAAATAAGGCAATTAAAGTTATATTTGGGTTTTTGGTAGTATGTTTAGAACCCGAATTTGATTTCATATGAAAAAGCAGAAATCCCTTGATCGTCGTGACTTTTTAACAAGATCATCACTATTCATGGCTTCGGCATTAGTTCCCTTTCCGGGATTTTCGCGCACAACGAGTACTAAATTCAAAATGGGGCTTCAACTCTTTACGGTACGTGATGCAATGGCCAAAAACCCATTGGAAACGCTTAAAACAGTTGCTGCACTCGGGTACCAAGATTTGGAAACCTATGGTTACGATGGCGACAAGGATATGTATTATGGCTATAAATCGGCTGATTTCAAAGGAATTCTAGACGATTTGGAATTAACGGCCACTAGTGGTCATTACGGTTTTTCTGACTATTTCAAGAAATCAGATGATGAACTACGGCGATTTGTTGACCAATGTATTACAGGGGCAAAAGCCTTGAACAAGAGTTATATAACATGGCCTTGGTTAGCGCCAGAATACCGTAGCATCGAAAATTTCAAAGTACTTGCTGGAAAACTGAATAGAATAGGAGAGCAGGTCACTAAAGCAGGATTGGGTTTTGCCTATCATAACCATGATTTTGAGTTTACCGACCATCATGGAGAGCATGGCTATAATTATATTCTATACGACACCGACCCTGAGCTGGTCAAACTGCAAATGGATATGTACTGGGTGAAGCATTCTTCAAAATTAAGTCCACAGCAACTCATTTCAAATCACCCCGGGCGTTTTGTTATGTGGCATATCAAGGATATGGACAAGGCAACTAGGGATTACACCGAATTGGGTAATGGGTCCATTGATTACATTGAAATGCTGTCAACTATTGATACCGATGCCTTACAATATTACTATTTGGAACAGGGAGGTAACTTTGCGACTAATTCAATCCATAGCATTTCGGATAGTGCTGCATACTTCAAAAAACATCTTCAAAAGTATTTGTAATTATGTATACTCCTTTGAAACCTATATTTGAAGCTTACGAGCGAGGAGTGAATCACCATGGTCGCCTTGTCTATGGGGATAATCCACTCAGTGATCATCATGCAGAAAAAAAATACCTTCAAAGGAAATTCTGGACACCTATATTTCAAAGAAAAATTCTCGCGTATTACCAAAGGGAATCATAGAATACCTAATATCAAAAAATGAGCAGCACCCATATAGAACTAAAAGACAAAACAATCCTGTTAACCGGTGCTTCGGATGGAATCGGCAAGGTAGTAGCCGATTATCTCATGCAAATGGGAGGAAAGGTGGCTGTGCACTATAATAAAAATAAGGCTTCCGCTGAAGCTTTGGTAGAGAAACACCATAATGGATCCAAATCCTTTCAAGCCGATTTATCCCAAGAAAATGAAGTTTTGGAGCTTTTCGAGCAAGTAGAAGGCCATTTTGGTAGGATAGATGTCATTATTCTCAATGCAGGGGTCTTTTTACCGCATTCAACGATTATGTCCACCTCGGAATGGTTAAAAGTCTGGAAGAAAACCATGGCCATCAATTTAAATGCTGCAGGACTACTGACCAAGCTAGGGCTCGACCATTTTCTAAAAATAGGTGCCGGGCGATTTATATATATTGGTAGTAGGGCAACATTTCGAGGAGAAACAGAAGAATATTTGGCATATGCGGCTTCAAAAGGTGGTCTTACTTCATTGGCCCGAAGTGTTGCGCGCTCTTTTGGAAAGCAAAATATAAAATCTTTTATCGTCTCCCCTGGATTTACCCGTACGCAAATGGCAGAAAGTTTTATTGCTACCCATGGGGAAGAGCAAGTATTGAATGAAATTGCCTTGAACGAACTCACCAAACCAAAAGATTTGGCTCCATTAATTGCTTTGATGAGTAGTGGTAATATGGATCACGCCACGGGAGCGACTATAGATGTAAATGCTGGAAGCCATATCAGATAGGAGGTTTTAGGTTTTAATAGATAGGGGCTATAATTGGCATACGAATTGTGGTATGAACAATATCAAAATAATAGTGTATGAAAACTTCAAAGATAATAGTACTAACTACCTTTATGTTAGCTCTTATAGGCTGTGGATCCGCTAAGAAAACCTTTGTGTCTAATGCCACATTGGACAAGATGATAGTCGAGGAAACTTTTAAAATAGAAGTAAAATCGGCGGAGCCACAAATAACTACAGCTTTGGCCCAAGTAGGAAGTAGTGGTGTGATTCGACCGGGAAGCACTATGAGCCATATAGATGTTACTGGGGAAGGCTATTTTGTAAAACTTGATGGAAAAAATGTGGCTACTAGCTTACCCTACTTCGGAGAACGTCAAATGGGTGGCGGTTACGGAAGTGACGCTGGAATTAATATAAACGGGACAGTCCGAGATTTAAAGATTACAAAAGATGGTGAGAAACATGGTTATGAAGTCACTTTCAGCATCGATAACTCTTCAGAAAGTTATTTTTTCACCATTGATTTAGGAACCAGTTTGACTAGTACAATACGTGTTCGTAGTTCACACCGGAATAGAATTCGGTATGCTGGAGTAGTGAAGGAATTCGATAATTAAAAGTTAAAGACTGAGAACAATACCCTAAATAACATTCTGATTCCACAGTGGCCTTATGCTCTGGGCAAAATGAAATTTCAATGATTTGTAATGTTCTAAAACTTTCTCTGGTTTTTCAACTCTTCAAGGAAGCTCTTTTTTCGGGAGGTCTGGAAATACAGCAGGCCGGCAGCACACCATCATTTTGCTTCCTTTAATTGTATGGTCAAAAGCATTCTTATCTCTTCCTGCTCAGAATATAAGGTTTAACCAACTTCCCTGTTGCAACTGTAACCCTCATATGACCTACGCCTTCCTGATATTTCAATGCAATGCGAGCCTAAAAGGTTTGTCCGTTTTATAGTTTATGCTTCCATGATAAATGATAAAACCTGGAAACGAGATTCGGTGATATCCAAAATCTATCTCAGCATGGTCCAAGGAATAGGAGAGGAGTGCGCGGAATGAAAAAATACCCACAAACGGGTATTTCTTATTGTCTCCAAAGTTCTTTATTTCGCTCTGTACGTTTAAAAATAATATCATGAGACAAATAATCAGGCTTACTTCAATCTTACTTGCTTCAATTTTCCTAGTTTTTATTTCATGTATTGGCCCACAGGGGGAAATTGGGTTTGTTGGACCTCCAGGTCCGGAAGGGGCTGCTGGACAAGATGGTATAGACGGCCAAGAAGGTGTTGCAGGAGTAGACGGCAATGCCAACGTAACCTCCATTACTTATGATATAACAGATCAGTCTAATCAAACTTTTATTGCCATACAGGTTCCGCAACTCACAGAAAAAGTTTTAAGTGAGGATCTGATTCTAGTCTACCTAAGATATGCTCCAAACCAGCCTTATGAGTGGATATTGGCATCTGGTTTTGGTTATAACCCTGATCATATTTTAATCACAAAATTAATAATAGGAGAAGTGTTAATCGAAGTAAATGCAACAGATGTAGCCAGCAATGGCACATATTCGGGAGATTATGACAGGGTTAAAGTGATAATTGCCAAAGCATCCACCGTCGAAACCGGAAAAACAAGTATTGATTTCGAAGACTATTCTGAAACTATGGAATTTTTTGATTTAAGTTATTAATTGATTTTTTGTTCTACCATGAAAACATTTAGCCGTATACTATTATCATTGAGTTTAGTTGCCTTAGTTAATTCTTGCTGTACAGAATGTGATGAACCTGTAATCGAAGAAAATATAACTGCAGATGTAATATTTTTTGTGAAAACACCATCAAATTGCGGATTGATTACTGTAAACCTTGATGGTTTTGCAAGTCAAACAATTACCGAACAAGAATTTAGCCCTACAAGTCCATCCTGTACAGATAATGATAGTGGGGCAATATTTCGTAACCTTAGCGCCGGCACCTATAATTATAGTGCTGTCTGTGACAATAATGATGTTTCCGGAACTTTCACGATAAACGATTATGGATGTTCTCAGGTTTTTCTAGATATTCTAAGCGATACCTCAAGTGATGGGGGTGGGGGTGACGATGATGACGGAAACACATTGACATTAGGAAGTGCTGTTTTTTGGGTTTCTGAAGATTTAGGGTGTGGAGCAATTGATGTGGCAATAGGCGTGGGTGCTACTGGTGATGTGCCCATTGGAGGAGAATCTAAAACAATCACTAATTTTTTTAACCAAGCCCCTGATTGCGAAACGGACGGAGCGACCAAATTTAGCGACTTATCTCCCTTTTATAGTTATTTTTATAGGGCAGAATGTAATGGAAAAGTGTGGTCTGGAAGCCTAACTGCCGATTATGGAGAATGTACCATAATTGAGTTAAAGGATGATAATTCTGCTGGAGGAGTAGCGGGTGATGTTATTTTTTGGACGGACGGTGATTACGGTTGTGGGCCAATAGATGTTACCCTTAATGGTATAGGAAGTGGAACTATTACAAGCTTTTTTAGTCAAGCTCCTGAATGTGGGACTAATGGAGCTGTCAACTTCAATAATTTAAATGCAGGGACATATAATTATAGCGCAAGCTGTAACGGACAGCAATGGTCTGGATCGGTTACCGTTTCAGGCGGAGCTTGCACCAACATCTTATTGGCTAATGGATCTAATGGTAATGACATACCGGGTAGCGTGAAATTTTGGATTGCAGAAGATTTCGGATGTGGGAATATAACCGTTAATTTATCCGGGCAAGGGTCATCTGTTATCACGGGCTTTTTCAATAGTGCTCCTGATTGTGACAATACAAATTCAGGGGGTAATTTCGACAATTTGAACCCAGGAAATTATAGCTTTACGGCTTCCTGTCAAGGATTGAGTTGGTCTGGTGATGTTACTATTTCACCCAATGGTTGTTTACGTTTTCAACTTACTAATTGAAACAATCTCTGGGCTTATATAATTTGACAACTATTTTAGGGCCAAGTATTTAGATGATGTACCAGGAGAGGGTTTTTGAGCACGGGGCAAGAATTTCACTCAGGTAATTTGTGATTAAGTATCAACTAAATAGACAAGCAAGCAAGATTGCCCATGATAAGTCTCCTTCAAACATCAGAAAATCGAGAATCCTCGAAAATTATGTCGTTTTTAAAATTTTCTTTTAGGAGTTCTAAGGGTTACGAAACCAAGTACGAGGTTCTGCGATAGCCAAACCTTGTTATAGCAAGGTTCATGAATTCTTTTAAAACAATAGAAATAGACAAGCAATTAATAAGCAGTTCTTTAGGTTTAATACTAGAATGAACTTCTTATATGGATTAGTAGTCTGACATCTTTCTCAAAAAAACTTATTACTAATAAAAGGGTTATTGTTACTAAATAATGCTATCAATATTCCCGAATAACAACATTACGATAGTAAATTTCGGCAAACTCTGATTGTAATAAGATCTTTCCTTTTTTAAGGCTTGAGTTTGTTCCATAATTCACGACCTGTCCGTTCACAATATGTACGCAAGTTCCATTAAAAGTAAGTATTTCCAAGGTGTTCCACTCTCCATTGGGCAATTCATTGTCTATGAATTTCACTACATTTGAATGCTGTCGAGGCTCATTCTGTTTACCGTTTACTTCGATTGTACTATACCCCAATAACCAAAAATCACCAACATCGCCTTCTTGAATTTGGCATTCGACCGATAGCGGCCAAACTTTGTTTTCATCATTTTCTGGAATATGGTAACAAACACCACTATCGCGTTTCGCATTTTCTCTAGGTGGCCATTTAAGCTCTCCCCATTTAAACTGCAATTTCATGTGATAATTCTTATAACTCTTTTCCGTAATAATATAACCCACTTCTTTCCCAACAACCTTTAAAATTCCATCTTTTACAGTAAATATATTTTCTGGATCATTATTCAATCCTTTGGTATCCAGAAACTTATTCCATCCATTGAAATCATTTGGTTGTAGCATCGTCGTAAATAGAGAATTGGTTTCAACAGGTTTAATATTCTCCACTAAAAACACATAATCTTGATAATCCCCATTGGAAGCCTCTTCATAGCAAATCAAATATGAATTTTCAATGGTCTCCCCTTTTTTATTTTTAACAGGGTATATACGAGTGGAGTGTGATGCTCTGTCTGGGAAATTTATCATATTCCAATGGTCTTCGGAAAAACTATTATGGGTATGGCTAACCACATAAAAACCAAAAGTTTCATCTTTAGGATCAAAAATGGTATTACCAGATTCCAAATCAGGGTAGAGCGCTTGATGTTCATGAAAATCTTCGCTGTTCGATAAAATACCCACTTGTTTTAATTCTGGTCCTTCCGGAGTGGGAAGGTAGTATCCAAAAGGGATAATAGATGGTGGGGAATATCTAGCAATTGGTGTAATCGTTATGTTTCCATCATTAGCTTTTTGAAAAAGACCTGAACCAATTTCCTCACCTTGTAATTCTGGCTTGGTATGGTTAGGTAATGTTGTCCAACCAATATTGGTCCCTATATCCAATAGGTCTAAAACACTTGATAAAGACGCTTCGTTTTCACCTTCTAATGCCGGAATACCCATTCCTCTGAGATTATTGACCATGAGAGTTTTGCCCCTCCTTTTGATTTTTAACGCTGCTCTTGAAATACCATTCGCTTCGGTTGACGGTTCAAACCTGAATTTGACAATGGTATTAACTATATTCTCTTCAGTTCCCTGTGAAATAGAAAGAAGTTTGAAATTCTTGGCTTGTTCACCTGTGATTTGTGCTTTGATCATTTTAGGCTTAACAGAAACCAGAATAATCGAGTCCGCTTTACTTGCTTTACCTTGAACAGCTGAAAAATAATGATTCTCTTGACCCACAGTAGTCGTTGAAACTAACAGTACAAGAGCGAGAATGGAAAACGTTCTTACCTTGGTATTCATAAAAATTGGGTTGGATTGGTTTACGGAAATATAGGTAACAATATGCAAACTTGAACGCAGGCTTTATATTTATAACTATTTAAGTGTTTGTTATATAGTAAATTAGGTTTTTTTACTGTAAAGTAAATATTGTAACTCAAAAGAAATACTATTCTTATAATTTTTGCATGATTCAAGGCAATCTATTACCTTGAAACGCCTCATTGCAAAGTATATAGGTAGGGAAGAGGAGTGCAATGTCTGCCTGTCGGCAACATTTCATATTCTATTCATAGGTTTAGTTATTAGTATTAATAACCTCATTCTAGGAGAATTTAATTACTTTTTACAGCCGTTTCCTCAACTTGTGAAACCAGAAATTGATTTTTTGGTTTGATTCACTTTAGATGACATGGACTAAAGAAATAACATGAAACTCGATATTCCGAAATGGTTTCGAAAAGTATTTGATACTGTTGTGAAGTTTAAAATGTGTGGTATCAGGTATTTTATTTTAATTTCAATATTGGTTATTGGTTCTTTTAAAACCAATGCCATAGGGCAAGAATCAAAGCAATCCTTACGATTCAAACCTTCAAATGATTTAGGAGCATTTGAATTCAATACAGGAATCTTAAAAGGCGTTTTGCGACAATCTGGGAAATCCACAGGCTTGGTTCCTGTTACTCTTGTATCAGATAGTTCAACTATAGCTGTCGGCGAAGGACTTTTTAATCATTATCGCGTTTTTACCAGAGGTAAACGTTTTGGTTATGGGGCAAGACGCTGGCCAAGTACTGCCAATCTCGAAAACAATGGAGATGTAACCGTTATTTGGCCAGTAACTGATGAACGACCTTTTGAGCTTCGCGGAACTTACCATTGGGTATCGAAAAATACGCTTGATTTAAAAACAACGATTCATGCAAAAGAAACGCTTGCTGATTTCGAGGTTTTTTTAGCCGCTTATTATGACCCCGCATTTATAGATTCAAGAATCTATTCTTCTATCGATTCCCTAGGTCAACGAACCAAAGGGTTTGCAAGGGCAAATAAAAAATTTGGCGAATGGCAAGCATTTGCAAGGGATAGCTTATCAAAAAATATAATCGATGATGGCCGATGGAACTTGGAACCACATCCATTAGAATGGACATTTATTTCCTATTATGATCAACCACTTGCCATTCGAAGAAATCCACAAACAGGTACGGCAGTGGTAATCATGGCCAAGCGCAAAGACTGTTTTGGTGTTTTTACACCTTTTAATGAAGAAAAACACATTTCCAACTATCTCTCACTTTTCGGATCTACGATTGTAGCCGACTCATCTGCAACAGCCCTTACAAGATTGGTCGTATTATCTAACTCGCCCGATGATGCTGAAATTTTAGAAATTGCCAAGGCATTTCTATCAGATCAAGAATAAATGAAGTCATAAGATTGGGATATTTTAGATAGGAGCTCTGGAAATTGATTGAGAATCAAATTCTAAATGTTAACAGGTTACCATGAATACCTTTAGTAATATTAAGTATTGAACGGAACACTTATTAACTAACTGACAGTAGGCGGCAAGCAATGTGTGTTGAATTGTATTTTATTGTTTTTTTCAATGGCATAACGGATTTCCATAAGGTCCTATTTCTTAATATTTCCTACTTTTAAAAGAAACTAGAAATTCTCCTTTCATTATGCGTTATTTAAATTCGTTTATCGTTCTATTGACACTTTCGGTTCTTTTACTTGGAATGCATTCATGCCGTGACCAAAAGACAACGGAAAAAAAAGAGGTCTCCGAATCTGAAATTAAATCGGTCAAAGAAAAGGATTGGATATCGGTCTTTAATGGAACCGATCTTGAGGGCTTCACTATGAAAATAAAAGGATACCCTTTAGGAGAAAATTTTGGTAATACATTTCGTGTCGAAGATGGTATTTTAAGTGTGCGCTATGATGGCTACGGATCTGATTTAGATGGGCGTTTTGGTACCCTATACATTGACAAAGAACTGGGTGATTATCACTTAAAAGTAGAATATCGATTTGTTGGGGAAACGGCCCCAGGTGCTCCTGAATGGGGGTATCGCGATAGTGGTATACAGTTTCATGGGCAACCTCCGGCCACCCAAAAAATAGATCAAGCATTTCCGATGTGTTTGGAATATAATTTTCACGGCGGCAATGGTATAGATGACAGGCCTTTGGGTGCTGCCTGCGGATACGGAATTTTCTTTGAAATCGATGGTGAGAAAAACCAAACAACTTGTGTTCCTGCAGCAGTCGCGAAAACATTTCATGGCGATCAATGGGTCACTGCCGAGCTTGAAGTTAAGAAGGGTATAATAACCCACTTTGTAAATGGGGAAGAAATCTTAAGGTATGCAAACCCTACTTACGACCCTGGTCATGAAACGGCAAAGGGTTTTATTCGAGCTGGTGATGCGAAGGTGAAAAGTGGTTATATCTCATTTCAATCTAACAGTCATCCCATTGATTTTCGAAAAATTGAATTGTTCGAATATCAGTGATATTACACAAAAACGGATTTACAATACTGGCGGCTACAGTTCAACTTTCTTTCCGGTTTTGGCAGCTAAAAATATAGCGTCAATAATCTTCATATCTTTAACGCCTTCCTCACCATTGACGGGCACAATAGGTTCTACGCCTTCAAAAATAAGTTGCGCCATTCCATCCATTTGTAGGGTTTGATGAGTGATGTGCGGTTGCTCTAGCTCCCCTTTGTGGGTTCGTCCTTTGATAGGGCCGTAACCCGTAGAAGGTCGCATCTCGACCCATCCTTCAGAACCGGTCATAAAGAATCGGTCTAAGTGATTCATGGCATACGTAGAAAGACAATTCGCTACTGCGCCACTGGGGAATCCCATTTGAAATTGAATCGTTTCATCAATACCTTCTTTGAATTTATTAGGATCTGTTTTCGTTTCTTGGGCGGTTACCCAAATAGGTTCTTCCCCAAGCATATACCGAGCTCCGTTGATGGAATATATACCGATATCCATCATCGCGCCTCCACCTGAAAGGGCTTTGTTCAATCGCCATTGTTTAGGGTCTCCAATAACGAACCCTGATTGGCCTTGAAAGAATTTAGGTTTCCCGAATTCATTATCTTTTCGCATGCGAATGACTTCAATGGTTTTGGGTTCAAAATGCATACGATAACCAATGAGCAACTTCACCTTTGCGGCCTTACAGGCGTCTACCATAGCTTGACCCTCAGCAGCATTAACACCCATGGGTTTTTCACAAATCACATGCTTACCAGCTTTAGCTACGCGTATTGATTGCTCTTTATGCAAACCATTTGGGGTAATAACATAAACTGCATCAATATCAGGGTTGTCTTTTATGGCATCAAAATTCTCGTAGTTGTAACAATTTTTTTTGGGGATATCATATTTGGTTCGCCAGTCGCTCACTTTTGATGGGGTACCACTAATAACACCCACCAACTTTGCGCGTTTACATTGTACCATTGCTTTCGCTACGCGGTTTCCGTAACTACCCAAGCCCATAATCGCAACTTTCAAAACCGGTCCTTCGTAAGGTTCGGAAGTACTAGCCAACAAACTAGTTGGGCTATATAAAATCGGTACGCTTATGGCCGATACAGTAAGTTTTCCTAAAAATTCTCTTCTATTACCCATTATTGTCAGTATTATGTTCGACACTAAAATAACTAAAATGGAATTATGGTTATAGCTTCATATTGTTTGATTCCTAACAATATATACCTTTTAAAACCCTATTTCTCATCATATGAAAGCGCATGTACGTATTCTAGCATCTGCGCCCCTTTTTAGTTATGTATTCCTTTAGATAGCTTATCGCTATTTGACGTTATGTAACGTTGCTTTGAAAAAAAACTTTTACGAGCAAGATCTCGCCTTGATTTTTTGCATTTTTAAAAATTTCTTCGGCAATGATAATGGAATACTCCTTTACCCGAAGGTACGTCCCAATAGCTATTGGGAAGAGAGAAATGGTATTGTGTGTGGAATGGCAATAGTACCGCTGTCCCATTATTATTTCAATTCTCCGAATAAAAAACTATTGTTATTTTATCTGAAAATCAACGGTCTTAAAGATTTATTCCTAAATTTAAATGAAAAGTAAGATGGTAAAAGTCTATTTGCATTCTTAGCAAATTGATATTCACATATTAAGAAAAAAATAATTTGAGAATTCTGAAGTCAGGATTGTATTTTATAAACTATGGAACAAGCCTACCAGTATCTTTTGTCCGTAGAATTCAGGCATGAATATTTTAAAGACGGACAATTTAAATCCATACAAGTTTCTTTTGATGAAGAAACCACACGATTGATCAAAAACCTTGACATCATTCTTAAGCCCTTTCCTGGGGGAGTACATTTCTTGGCCCTAAACCCTGAATTGTTAAATGATACTACTTTAAATACCCCTATTCGTATATTTTTAGCCTGTAATGACCCTTATTATATCAACTATTCTGAATTGCCCGAATATAGCCCTTCAGATACGGTAATGTATTTCAATAATTTAGTTTCGTTACCCAATACAGAAGAAACCGTAAGACGATTACATCATAAAGACTTCGTAGGTGAAAATAATTTCGCCCAACTAAGCTTAGGAAAATTGGCTATTTCCAATTTTGATAGTGCTAAGGTGTATCATTTTGAGGATGTTTTCGGAAACGATGTTTCTGAATATATCCGTCCATCACAAAATGAATTAAATGGATTCTTAATTTCTAATCGTTCACAAGGCATTATAAGGGTATTTGCCAATGGGCAAGAAGAAGAGCGCGTGTATTACTATCCCAAATCTGTATGGGAAAAGCCTTTAGGCATTGTGGAACTTTATTTAGAAACGCTTTTTGAACAGTACGATCAAAATGAAAAACAAACGTACATTCTGAATTTTCAAACAAGAAAGACGATTTGGAAGTATTTTTTGGTAGACCCGGTTTATCAACAATTTGAAAAGCTTGAGATTATAAAGGGGAATGATGAACGCAGTTTTTATCCACCAATAGAACAGGAGGTTTCGGGCCATAACGCTTTAGTGTTTGTATCTAAAGAGCCCTTACCACTATTGGAGTACTCATCAGATGTTCCCTTAAAACTGATTAATGGTGAGGAGGGGACCTCGATAGATGTTATTAAGCACTTACCCTGGGCATCCCCTGAACAACTATTTCGAGTTGATGAAAATAATACTGATATGTATTCACACATTTACCTATAATTAATAAATCTAGAGTAAGTATGTCGCAGAATTATAAAACACCAGGGGTTTACATTGAGGAGGTGAATGCTTTTTCAGGTTCCGTCGTGGAGGTGGCGACGGCCATTCCAGCATTTATTGGTCATACCCTCAAAGCAATTCGGAAAGGAAAATCATTGGTAAATACCCCGGTAAAAATCTCTTCATTAAAGGAATATATTGAGTTCTTTGGAGATGGGAATACTCCGAAATTTAAACTTGACCCAGATGCTACCGAGAATGAACATTCCGTACAAATCGATGGTAAGGCGATTGGCATCAGTTTTGTGCACAATTACGAGTTGCTTTTTTATAATGCCCTTCGACTTTTTTATGCCAATGGCGGTAGCACCTGCTACATTGTATCAATAGGCACATACGATGAAGATGGTAAAGCCGAGTTGAGGAAAGTCGACTTTGAAAGGGGGCTCAAAACCTTGGAACAAGAACAAGAACCTACCATGGTACTGATACCAGATGCAGTCCATCTTTCGATGGAATCTTGTTATGACCTCTATCAACTGATGATTTCCCACTGTGGCGAGATGCAAAATAGGATGGCGATTGTAGATGTTTACAATGGTTATAAAGACCGTAAAGAGGAAGACGTAATAGAACAGTTCAGAGCTCATATCGGAACTGAAAATTTAAGTTACGCGGCAGCGTATTATCCTTGGTTGAAAACGAACATAGTTCAAAATGGAACTGTAACCTTTAGGAATCTTGATATGTCGGTCGATCTAAATTCATTATTACCAGAAGTGGCGGCCAAACAATTGATTGCTGATTTTCCAAAAGATGAAAATGGATTTAGAGACGCTTTTACCTTTGAAAACCCTGATATGGAAGAAGACGAGATCTCAGCGGCTTTACCTGCTTATATAAAAGAAAAGGAGCAGCAGTTGCATCAAACCTTAGTCGCTACCAGTCCATCTTATGTGATTCTGTTAGAGGAAATCAAGGGGATGATGAACCTACTTCCACCTTCGGCGGCAATGGCCGGAATATATATAGTTGTTGATAATGATAGAGGGGTTTGGAAAGCTCCTGCCAATATTGCTGTCAACAATGTCATAAAACCCGCCGTAAACATTGGCCATGAAGAACAGGAAAATTTGAATGTGGATGCAGTATCAGGCAAGTCGATAAATGCGATCAGAACTTTCCCCGGCCTGGGCACCTTGGTATGGGGCGGTAGGACCTTAGATGGAAATAGCCTCGATTGGAGGTATATTAATGTGAGGCGTACCATAATTATGTTAGAACAGTCTATTAAAGCGGCCTTAAGAGCCTATGTTTTTGAACCAAATGATGCCAACACTTGGACAACCGTAAAAAGTATGGTCGTTAATTTCCTAACGGATAAATGGAAACAAGGAGCTTTGGCAGGAAGCTCGCCGGAAGATGCATTTGATGTGCAAATTGGCCTTGGCACCACTATGACGGGTGTGGATATTCTGGAGGGTAAAATGCTGATGACCATTAGATTGGCGATTTCAAGACCGGCAGAATTCATTGTCGTTACCTTTCAACAACAAATGCAAAAATCATAATACCCAGTAATAAAATCAAAATAGTATGGCAGGAGAAGCGCAAAACAAGAACTGGCCATTATCGAAATTCTATTTTATGGTAGACTGGGGGAGGACCACCAACATTCCCTTCCAAGAAGTTAGCGGATTGGATATAGAAGCACAACCTATCGAATACAGGCACGGTGACAGTTCCGTATTTTCAGAAATCCGTAAGCCCGGTATGGCCAAGATCAGCAATGTGACGATGAAAAAGGGCGTATTTACTAACGACAATAGCTTCTGGGATTGGTACGAGATGATAAAAATGAATACTGTAGAACGGCAGACCGTAGTGATAAAACTTTTGGATGAA
>CAZTLZ010000009.1:0-40630 GCA_964614665.1 uncultured Maribacter sp. | reverse complement strand
CTTCGTAATTTCATAAATGGGTTGATTTGTGGGGTTAAATCATCGACAAATTACTTAAAAAACCCGTTGAAGTACAACAAAAGTTGTAAACATTGCAGGGTTTTCTGTGTAAAAGGTAAATGACATAGGTTTGAGATTTGGGTTTAGGTTAAGCTTTAAATTTATGATTCATTCCATATATAACGAAGATTTTTCCGTTTTCTTGTGGGGGCACGTAAATATTATTATTTTTGCACTCCTTTTAAACAAATATAAATATGAATCATTACGAAACTGTTTTCATTTTGAATCCCGTGCTTTCTGATGCTCAGATTGCGGAAACAGTTAAGAAATTTGAAGATTTCTTAATTAAGAATGGCGCCAAGATGGTGGCCAAAGAGAATTGGGGGCTAAAGAAATTAGCCTATGCCATACAACACAAGAAAAGTGGTTTTTACCACTTGTTTGAATTTACCGCACCTGGTGAGATTCTTACTCCGTACGAGCAAGAATTCTCTAGAGATGAGCGTATTATGCGTTTTCTTACGGTAAAACTTGATAAACATGCAATTGCATGGGCAGAGAAAAGAAGAACAAGGTTAAAAACAGCTAAAGCGTAAGAATTATGGCATCTATAGAACAACAAGCTAAAGGCAAGAAAGATGGGGAAATCAGATATCTGACCCCATTGAATATCGAAACCAATACGAAGAAGAAGTATTGCCGTTTCAAGAAAAACGGCATTAAGTATATCGATTATAAGGATGCTGATTTTTTGATGATGTTGGTGAATGATCAAGGTAAATTATTACCAAGAAGGCTTACTGGTACCTCTTTGAAGTATCAGAGAAAAGTGGCACAAGCAGTTAAGCGTGCACGCCATATTGCATTAATGCCTTACGTTGGCGATTTACTAAAATAATAAAGACGAAACCATGGAACTTATATTAAAAGCGGACGTTGAAAACCTAGGGTTTAAAGACGATTTGGTTAGCGTTAAGAACGGCTACGGAAGAAATTTTTTGATTCCTCAAGGACTTGCTGCGATGGCAACTCCTTCTGCAAAGAAGGTATTGGCTGAAAATTTAAAACAAAGGGCTCACAAAGAGAAAAAGGTCGTTGATGCAGCAAGCAAAACTGCTGAAGCTTTAAAGAGCTTAGAAGTTAAGATAGCTGCAAAAACTGGTGCTGGAGACAAACTCTTTGGATCTGTTACTACCATTGATCTGGCAGCCGCCCTTGAAAAAGAAGGTCACCAAGTCGATAAGAAGTATATCAGTATTAACGGTGGAACCGTTAAGAGAACAGGGCCTTGTAATGCGCAAATACGTTTGCATAGGGAAGTTGTCATTGAATTTCCTTTTGAAGTAGTTGCGGAGAAGAAGTAAATGTTGATATTAACATAGGGTTAATAAAGACTAATAAGTTAGAAGAGTTATGCACGCATAACTCTTCTTTTTTATTTTAAATTTACTCGTCAAACTCAAATTGATTCACATGAAGAAAAAATTACTATTTAGCATTGTGCTTTTCTTTGCTGCTTTTGTAGCAATAGCACAGGTAACTACCTCAAATATTAGAGGTGCGGTTACCGATGATCAGAGCGAACCGTTGTTAGGAGCAAATGTGGTTGCGATTCACACCCCAACAGGCACCAAATATGGTGCTATTACCAACGAAGATGGTCGTTTTAACCTCTTGAATCTTAGAGTTGGGGGACCTTATGAGGTAACTGTTTCATATGTAGGTTTTAAAGAGCAAAAACAGAATGACGTTTTTCTATCCTTGGGTAAGACATTTAATTTAAATGTCAATTTGCTAACGGAAAGTCAGTCTTTGGATGAAGTTATAGTGGTCTCTGACCGTGGGGGCACTTTCGGTAGTGACCGTACAGGTTCGGAAACTAGTGTTGGTCGTAGGGAATTAACACGTTTGCCGACGATATCACGCTCTCAAAGTGATTTCACTAGATTAGAGCCCTCATCAAGTAGCAATGGTTCTTTTGGAGGTAGAAATGACCAGTACAATAATTTTTCGTTGGATGGTGCGATTTTCAATAACCCGTTCGGGTTGGATGCTGCAACTCCAGGCGGGCAAACGAGTGCTCAACCGGTTTCCTTAGATGCTATAGATCAAATTCAAGTGTCAAACGCTCCTTACGATGTTACCCAATCCGGTTTCACGGGAGCTTCTGTAAATGCCGTTACCAAGAGTGGAACGAACGAGTTCTATGGAACTGTTTATGGATTTTTCAGGAATGACGACCTCACCGGAGGAAAAATCAACGGTGATGATATTTTTAAAACAGGTCTAGAACAAAAACAATATGGACTTAGTATTGGAGGCCCAATCATAAAAGACAAACTTTTCTTCTTTGTTAATTTTGAGAAAGATGATTTGACGGAATCTGGAACAAGTGGTTTCGTGCCAAATAGAGGAAGTGGAACCGCTAATGAGAGCAGGGTTTTATCCTCTGATTTTGAATTAGTAGACAATCTCTTGCGACAGGTTGTTATCGGTCAAGATGGGCAGGGAAATGATATTTTCTATAACCCAGGTGCTTATGAGGGCTTTAACTTTGACCAAGAGTCAACTAAGGGAATTCTAAAATTGGATTGGAATATTAATGAGAAGAATAGATTGGCTCTTATTTATAACTTTTTAAATGCTTCTAAGGGTAAACCTGCACACCCTTCTGCTTTAGGTTTCAGAGGACCCAATCCTTCAGTGCTTCAATTTCAAAATACTGGATATGAGATCAACAACAATATCAACTCGGTACAGTTAGAACTGAATTCTACCCTAGAGGATAATATGACCAACAAGCTACAAGTAGGTTATACACATTTTGATGATTTCAGAACCCCTTTTTCAACACCAGCTCCTACCATTACAATATTGGATGCCACTGGTAGCTCGAATTATATTATTGCAGGTCATGAGCCATTTTCTATTAATAATCGCTTAGACCAAAAAGTCTTTCAGGTTACTGATAACCTTAACATTTTTAAGGGAAATCATACGTATACAGTTGGCTTTTCTTTTGAGAAATTTCAGTTTGATAATTCTTTTAATCTTGGTGCTTTGGGAGCACAGGGTGTTTTCTTTCCAACCACTACGATAACGGGTTTTTCAGATTTTGCTAGTTCTGGAGCTTTACAAACTGCCTTCAATGATGCTATTGCAGCTAGTAATGCGTTGGAAAACAACGGAACAGGTAATCCAGGTGGCTGGTCGTTGGCAGAAACAAATGTTGGTCAATTGTCATTCTACCTGCAAGATGAGTGGAATGCGACTGAGAATTTTAAACTTACCTACGGAATTCGTTTTGACCGACCATTGTATTTCGATACAAAATCGAAAATAGCAGATAATATCGCCAGAAAAGGTGGGGATGCCGGAACTTATATACCATCAATCGAATATTTTGATCCAGAAACCGATGCCTCTATTTCATTGGACTCTGAGCAATTGCCTTCAACAAAATGGCTTGTGTCACCAAGAGTTGGATTCAATTGGGACACCAAAGGAGATAAAACCTTGCAGTTAAGAGGTGGTTCTGGTTTATTCACGGGTCGTTTTCCTTTCGTGTGGTTAGGCAACCAGGTTCAAGGGGTTGACTTTTTCTTCTATCAATTGGTAGATCCTGACTTTCAGTGGCCACAAGTTTGGCGTACCAATTTAGGTTTGGATAAACGATTTGACAATGGTGTTATTCTTACCGCTGATGTTTCTTATACGAAAGATTTAAATGCCGCACATGTTCAAAACTGGGGATTGAATTCGCCAGGGGCCACTTTGAGTGGTGTAGATAATCGACCTCGCTATACCAATGATGATAAGTCACAGATTTTCGGTGGGGGAACAAATGCATACGTATTCACGAACTCCGATCAAGGTAGGATTTTTAATGCCTCTTTGAAGGCCCAAAAGAATTGGGACAATGGTCTTTACGCTATGCTTGCATACAACTATCTTGATTCAAAGGAAGTGAACTCCATCGAGGCAGAAATTACGGGTGATGCCTTTGCGGGTAACGCCGTAGTGGGTAACGCCAATACCGATGTTCTCTCATTTTCAAGATACGGCGATAACCATAGATTCATAGGGGTGCTCTCTAAGGCATTCAAAACAGGTACAACGGTTTCCACATTCTTTGAATATGCTCAAGGTGGTCGCTTCAATTATATATATGGAGGTGATATCAATAATGATGGTTCGAGTATAAACGATCTTCTATACGTCCCCACAGCAGGAGAAATTGGCCAAATGAATTTTAGTGGTACTGGGCAAGCTGAGGCTTTCGAGGCTTTTATCCAACAAGATGATTATTTAAATGGAAGAAGAGGGCAGTATGCCGAACGTTATGCTGCGGTTGCACCATGGAGAAGTAGTTGGGATGTTAAAATTCTACAGGATATCAAAATTGCGGAAAAGAATAAATTTCAATTGAGCGTAGATATTCTTAATATCGGTAACCTTTTAAACTCTAAGTGGGGTGTTATTGAACAACCAGCTTTCAATCAACTTTTGGGAGTTACTGTTGATGATAACAATATACCTACGTACTCATTTGATTCTAATATAACGGATACTTTTGTATCAAATACTAGTATTTTGTCAAGATGGCGGGCACAGGTAGGGGTTCGCTATATCTTTAACTAAATCAAACATTTACCCTTTAAGAGGCTATGCGATTTGCATAGCCTTTTTATTTTTGCATGATGAAATATCAAAGACTTACTAAAGAACAACTGGAAGAGCTTCACAAAGAATTCATCAATTTTTTGGCCACTCAGTCCATTACCGCTGACGAATGGACTATGATTAAAACGAATAGACCAAAAGAGGCTGAGCAAGAATTAGATGTGTTTAGCGATTTAATATGGGAAGGCGTTTTGACCAAAGTTCAATATCTCGAAAATATTTCCACCCAGCATATGCATTTGTTTCATTGTGCAGAAAAGGAGATGAAATTATTCTCGGTTAAGGTCTTGAATCCTGATATTGATTTGACGACTGAAATCGGTTTCAATTGGTTCAAGAAAAATTGGCAATCCGATTTTGTCGAATACCTAACAGCTTCAAAAGCATACACAGAAGATAAGAACCTTGATATTTTCAATTTGATACGACAAGGTGCGGTTATCACCAAAGGAGGTTTATATCAGTGGTTTGAGTCAATGATGGACACACCTTGATTCAATTTGCATTGCAAACACCTACCAAACATTTATATTTGTAGTTTAACAACAACAAATGGCAAAAAAACCTTCTATACCCAAAGGAACCCGTGATTTTTCCCCTTCGGAAGTTGCAAAAAGAAATTACATTTTCAATACGATAAAAGGACGTTTCGAGGTTTTTGGTTTTCAGCCTATTGAGACCCCTTCTTTTGAAAATTCAGAAACCCTAATGGGCAAGTATGGTGATGAAGGTGACCGTTTGATTTTCAAAATTTTGAACTCAGGGGATTTTATCAGCAAAGTTGATGATGTTACCTATAGTTCTAAAAGGTCAAGTTCATTGTTATCAAAGATTTCTGACAAGGCCCTACGCTATGATTTGACCGTACCTTTTGCCAGGTATGTTGTTATGCACCAAAATGAAATCGATTTCCCATTCAAACGTTATCAGGTGCAACCGGTTTGGAGGGCTGATCGACCTCAAAAAGGGAGGTTCAGGGAATTTTATCAATGTGATGCTGATGTGGTGGGCTCAGATTCTCTTTTACAGGAAATTGAATTAATTCAACTCTATGATGCCGTTTTTTCGGATCTAAAGTTGGAAGGAGTCACAATAAAACTGAACAACCGTAAAATTTTAGCTGGTATTGCCGAGGTCATCGGTGCCAAACATTTGTTGATTGATTTTACAATAGCTCTCGATAAGTTAGACAAAATCGGTGAGGAAGGCGTTCGAAAGGAAATGCTTAAAAAAGGTATTTCAGAACAATCGATAGAAAAATTGGCCCCTTTATTTCATTTGACTGGTGGAAGTTTGGTGCAATTGGAATCCTTAAAATTGCTTCTTGCTGATTCTGAAGAGGGTTTAAAAGGAGTTGAAGAATTGGTTTTTGTTGTTCAGACCATCGAACAATTAGGCTTAAAAACCTGTAAACTCTCGGTTGACGTAACTCTTGCTCGAGGACTCAATTATTATACGGGTGCAATTATGGAGGTAGGTGCTCCCGAAGGGGTAGACATGGGGTCAATAGGTGGAGGCGGAAGATATGACAACCTTACCGGAATTTTTGGAATGAAGGATATGAGTGGTGTCGGTATTTCATTCGGACTTGACCGTATCTATTTAGTATTAGAAGAGTTAGAACTATTTCCTGAGGCGATTGACCAGTCAATTGAAGTCTTATGTGTGAATTTTGGGGAAGAGGAGAGTATAGCCGCTTTGAAATTGGTAACACAACTCAGAAATTCTGGAGTGAAAGCTGACCTATACCCTTCATCTGCCAAAATGCAAAAACAAATGAAGTATGCGAATAGCAGAAATGTACCCTACGTTGTTTTAATTGGTGCTCAGGAGTTGGCAGAGGGTTCTTTTGTTGTAAAAGATATGCACAATGGTAGTCAAAAAACATATCAACTCAAGAAACCGGAAGCGTTTTTAGACGTCCTTTAACCTTTCTCTAATTGCTTTGATTACTATCGCGTAATAATCAATTTTATGTGGAACATATTTGCTTAGATTCGCCATGCCCCATGTTTCTTCTGAAAACCTCAACAACGAAATCAACCTTAAATCCTCAACCTCGCTTTCTTGTTTCCTCAGTTTTTCAAATGGTTCTTTTAATTCACATAAAAAAGTGTGATGAAATTCACAATCAATAAGAGTATTGGAGTGTTTCTGAACGGATTCAAAAATTCCTATTTTTTCTAAATCGTGCTTTGATATTTCTACTCCAACTTCCTCTTGAACTTCTCGTATGGCCGATGTTTCTATTTCTTCACCAGCTCCTACATGTCCGGCAACAGAAACATCCCAAAGTAGGGGATGGGTGTCTTTATTCTTTCCTCGCCGCTGTAGCAAAACTCTTCCATCATTGGTGTAAAACCATATATGCACGGTGTTATGATACCACCCATTCTCATGTGCCAATGACTTCATAGCAGTTCTTCCGGTAAACCTACCTTCGGAGTCTAGTATATCGATTAATTCATCCATATAAATAAAAAGCCTCCTATAAGGAGGCTAGTAACTTTAGTTTAATCAAAATAGCTAAAGGTTTCTCCAGCTTTTATGTTTAGCACAGTTTCGTATATCAAACGTATTACGTTTTCCACATCATCTTGATGCACAGTTTCCACTGTAGTATGCATATAGCGCAATGGTAGGGAAATCAAGGCCGAAGCAACACCGCCATTGCTGTAGGCAAAGGCATCGGTGTCGGTCCCGGTTGATCTTGAAGCCGCCATTCGCTGAAAAGGAATTTTTTTAGCCTCTGCTGTCTCCATAATTCGTTCACGTAGTTTGTTTTGAACTGCAGGTGCATAAGAAATAACAGGTCCGGCTCCTATCTCCGTATGACCTTGTTTCTTTTTGTCGATCATCGGGGTGGTAGTGTCATGACATACGTCGGTAATAATCGCTACGTTCGGCTTAATGGTTTGTGTAATCATTTCGGCCCCACGCAACCCGATTTCCTCTTGAACGGCATTTGTAATATAGAGCCCAAATGGTAGTTTCTTTTTATTTTCATGCAAAAGCCGAGCCACTTCCGCTATCATAAATCCGCCTGCTCGGTTGTCAATGGCGCGACAAACAAACTTATTTTTATTCAAAATTTTAAACTCGTCGGGATAAGTAATAACACACCCAACATGTACGCCCATTTTTTCAACCTCTGCCTTGTCTTTTGCTCCTACATCGATACAAATATTATCTGGTTTGGGCGGTTCTTCTTTGGCCCGATTTCTGGTGTGAATAGCTGGCCAACCAAAAAGGCCTTCCACTATTCCATTTTTAGTATGGATGTTCACCCACTTAGAAGGTGCGATTTGATGGTCGCTTCCTCCATTGCGGATTACATATAATAATCCATTGTCTGATATATAATTTACATACCAAGAAATCTCATCAGAATGACCTTCGATTACTACTTTGTATTCTGAATCGGGATTAATGACACCTACAGCGGAACCATAAGTATCTGTGATGAAAGTATCCACATAAGGTTTAAGATAATCCATCCAAATTTTTTGTCCTTCCCATTCATACCCCGTAGGAGCAGCATTATTAAGGTACTTTTCGAAAAATTCTAAGGATTTCTTAGTAATGATTTTCTTCTTTGCCATCTATTGTAATTTGTTGACGAAGTTAAGAATATTCACTTTTAATTAATAATAAGGCTACTTATTTATCGTTAATTTTGGCAAGGCTTTTGCATTTATGAATTCAATGAAAAAACTCACGCTATTTATTTTCTTTCTTACCATTTCCTTCAATGGTTTTTCGCAGATAGAGGATCAACCTTTAGATTCCGTTACTGAAAAGATGATAATGGTGGAGGGAGATTCAGTCTTTCAATCATCGATAGCGTTAGAAGAAGTGTATCTCTTCGGTAAATTGAAATTCCCAGATTACAAATCGAAATTACGTTATTATATCCTAAGGAGAAAGACCTTGAAAGTCTATCCGTATGCAAAATTGGCTGCTGAGCGCTTGGTAGAACTGAATGATAGTATTGTCAATATTAAGCGTAAATCAAAACGGAAGAAGTACACCAGAAAAATTCAAAAATATATTGAAGAAGAGTTTTCTGAAGAGTTGAAGAAGTTGACCCGTACCGAAGGTCAAATTTTAGTTAAACTCATTCATAGACAAACGGGCTCAACGGCATTTTCTCTTGTAAAGGAGCTTAGAAGCGGGTGGCGTGCTTTTTGGTATAGTACTACGGCAAAAATGTTCAGCATTAGTTTAAAAGAAGAGTTCAATCCGAGAACTGTTCACGAGGATTATCTTATTGAAGATATTCTACAGCGAGCTTTTACCGCAGATCGACTAGAGCGTCAAGCTACTGTATTGGATTATGATTACGCTTCCTTAAATAACAAGTGGGGTAATGTCGGTAAGAAGCAGAAAAAGTAAGCCTCTTTCGTTAACGTCTTATAATTTATCGGGCTTTTTCTTCGTACTGAAAAGAGCATCCATAAGAAGTTTGATGCTGTAAAACCCAAGACCAATTGCCAAAATAGCCAATATAAATCCAATGATAAGAACTGGCCAGAACCATTGATGTGTTTCGTTTTTAAAAGCTTGATATAATATGACGGGTGCGGTAAACATCAGCGCAATTGTATAAGCGATAAATTTCAAACCTTTGATCAATAATTTTTTATCCGTGTGCATTTTATTCTTCTTAAAGGATTGATTTTAGTGTCCGGGTCTCTCTTTGAATTAGCCATCTAAAAATTGTAGTTGATTGAGAATTATCATTCGAGAACTATACTGGTCTCGAAGGTTTCGCAAACTGCAAAATAACCCAGGGCAAAGTTATTTGAATCTTCAACATTATCGAATGAATTGATGTTGTCGATATTAGTAACATTGATAATGTTTCCTCTAACGGTTGCGGAAGGAGTTTGAAAAGGACCTTGATCACCACCTGCTTGAACAATTAACTGGTTCATGTAATTGTAGAATTGCTCATCAACCCCTAAAAGGGCGACATCCACTTTTCTACCCTCCGTAGCTTCTATGAAATAGGAAAAACCAAATGATTGACCCTGATAGAACTCGTCTTCCGTCACCAGATAATCACCTCTGCCGAAATCAAACAGGTAAAAGTTGTCGATTTCACCGTCATCTGAGAAAGAAATTTTTATTTCCTTATCATTTTCTGAGAAAAGCATATTATCTCCTTGCTCTATATTAGCTATTCTTGATGACCTTGCATATCTCGTTAGTGCCAAGTAGCGTTGTCCTTCGTGTTCTATTATCAATTGTAATTCACCTTCTGTGAAAAACTTGGTGTTTTTTTCGCCCTGGTATTCACCCGGTGCTACCTCTATCAAGGTAATTACTCGCTCATCTAAAGGAGAGGCAGGTACATAATCCGGATTAATTACTGAGATTTGGTCCAATGTAGTTGGTTCAACATCTGTAAAAAAAGAACTGGTTACGCCCGCTCTTACGGTTATTTTTGTAGTTGGGTCTTCCGTATCAATTCTGACAAGAGCATCAATGGTTAATCTCGTGGGGGTATTAGGGGTTTCTACATCAATAACATCTTCACAAGAAAATGAGAGACATATAAAGAAAAGTAGAAAGAATGTTCTTTTTAACTCAATCATTAGCATACATAAGTTTACTGAATGGTAATGGTACTTTTAAATTCTTGGACAATTGCAAAATAGCCCAAGGGAAAATCATCTGGACGCCCGGCATTGTCGAAAACATTTGTGTTGTCTAAACCGGTTACGTCAAAAACGTTACCGCGGACAGTAGCTGCTGGAGTTTGAAAAGGACCTTGAGGGGCCTCACTCTGAGTAATGAGTTCATCCATGTAGTTGTAAAAAGTTCTGTCAGCCCCGAGGACACTCACTGTAACTTCTTGTCCAGAATTTAAGTTATTGTCATAAAAATAGGAGAATTTGAACTCCTGTCCATTATAAAAAGTATCCTCTGATACTAGAAACTCATCAAAATCAAAATCGAAAACATAAAAATTGTCCATCTCCGAATCATCTTTAAAGGTAACCTTCACCTCGGTTTCATCCTCGTTGAAAAGAGTCTCTGTACCCTGTTCAACGTTAAGAAGTGGAGCGGCAGGCACATATCTGGTTTGTGCAGCATACCTTCGGCCTTTGTGCTCTATAACAAGTGTAAAAAGAACATCTTCTTCCCGTAGCACTGCACTAGTGCCTATTCGCTGCTCGGTCGAGAAACTGGGGTCAGGAGTATAGATGCCTGACCCTGGGTCAAGATCTATTAGGCTTGAGGTTCCGGTACCGAGGCCTACCCCATCTTCCCCGGTTACGGTTGTAATGATAATGATGCTTTCAAGAGAGGTGACAGGTATTTGCTCAAAAAAGTTGCTTGTCTCGGTGACTTTAACTTCTACTCCCAAGAATTGCTGGGTAGTATCCACCCGTATTATCGCGTCAACTACCAAGCGGGTATCACCTGTAGGAACATTTACCTCAATGACATCTTCACATGAAGCTGTAAATAGAATAAAACCTAATAGTATGAAATAACAGTATTTCATTCTTAAAACTTAAAATTGTAGGTTACAGCCGGCACGATTCCAAAAATAGATGTGCGTACCGCTTCATTGACACTTGTATCTTGATTTCTTCTGAAATTAATAGAAGCAGCATTTTTTCGATTATAAACATTATAAACACTAAAAACCCATTCTCCTTTTATCTTTCTGTTTTTGTTCTTCCTAGGAGTTAACGTCGCAGACAGGTCTATTCTATGATAATCGGGTAAACGCTCCTGATTTCTTAGTCCATAATAAGGTACCGTTAGGCCTTGAAATTCAAATTGGCCTACTGGGTAATTTGTAGGCTGACCAGTTTGGTAAATGAAATTTGTATTGAAACTCCATTTATCAGTCCAATCATAGGACCCATAAAATGAAATATCATGAGTCTTGTCATACGGGGTATTGTACCATTCACCAAAATTTATACCCGTTTCCAAGTTTGAGCGCCCATTATCAATATTAGAAACCCTACCTGGCGTTCTTTGTTCAGACTTTGAAAGCGTGTAGGCCAACCATCCTTGAAATTTACCAGTATTCTTTCTAAGCAATAACTCCAAACCATAGGCTCTAGCTTCACCATTTAAAATTACAGTTTCAATTGCATTATTAGCAATTAGATTTGCACCATCTATGTAATCAATCCGGTTTTGAATGTTCTTATAAAAAACTTCAGTTTCGAGGGAATAACTCCCATCATTGAAATTCTTGAAAAACCCTAAGGCATATTGATCCAGAAGTTGTGGTTCAACAAATGGCCCACTGGGAGTCCATACATCCAATGGGGTAGGAGAGCTGGTATTTGATAAAAGGTGCAAATATTGAGCTAGTCTTGTATAACTGGCTTTTATCGAACTATTATCGTTAATAGTGTACGCCAACGAAACCCTTGGCTCGAAATTACTGAAGGTCGCCAGACTTCCAGATCGGCCAGGTTTGCTCACAGTAACAGGATCGGCTTCCTGATAAACCAATTGAAACGGATCAAAAACTACTGGATTGTCATTCTCATAAACATTGAGTTCATCTTGCCCCAATCGTATGAAACTGCTAAATCGAAGGCCATACCCCAAACTCAAGTTTTCAGTTATATTGTGTTCAACATCTAGGTAGGCGGCAAATTCGTTGGCATATTTTTTAGTAAGACGTTCTTCGATAATTCCGGATTCGGAATTACTAGGTTCTATTTCTCCTGGGTTGAAGCTGTAGTATATATTATTGAGACCGTAATTGATTTGAAGCTTATCATTTATGTAATGTTTAAGGTCATATTTGATATTGAAATTTTGAATGCCGGAGTTCCAGTTGAAACCAACAAAATCAAGCTTTAGACCATAGTAATAATCGGAATAAATCAGGGAAAGGTTAGAAAATAATTTATCTGAAAAAAGATAGTTCCATCTAAAGTTACCTACGGAGTTACCATACGTATTGACAAAACTGTCGCTGATGCCGAATACATCCCTGCCGAAGTATCCAGATAGATAGATGCTATTTTTATCATTGATGTTATAATTGAGTTTTGTATTCAAATCATAGAAATAGGCCGTATTGTCTTGGTTGAAAAGAGGAAGAAAAAGATGGGCATATGACCCTCTACCGCCAACCAAAAAAGCAGCCTTATCCCTGACTAATGGGCCTTCTACCAACAATCTGCTGGCGACCGCACCAATTCCCCCGTTGATTTTTAGCTCTTTACTATTTCCTTCTTTTTGAAAAATATCAAGAACAGATGAAACTCTTCCACCATATCTTGCTGGTATGCCACCCTTATATAACTTGATGTCTTTTATAGCGTCTGGATTAAAAACAGAAAAGAATCCGAAAAGATGGGAAGAATTGAAAATTATCGCTTCGTCCAATAGTATAAGGTTTTGATCTACCGCACCACCCCGAACGTTGAATCCCGAAGCGCCTTCACCTGCGTTCGTAACTCCGGGAAGCAGTAAGATGGATTTAATTACATCAGCCTCACCAAGTATGACAGGAATTTTCTTTATCGTCTCAATGGACATGGTATTTACACTCATTTGTGGTTTGCGGATATCCATGCGCTCGACATCTTCTGTTACGACTACCTCTTCAAGCTGCTCAGCTGTCTCAACCATTTGAATGTTTAGCTTTAGGTTCTGGTCAAGGGTAATTGACTGAACAACATCTTTAAAGCCTAATGAACTTACTTGAATTCGATAATCCCCTTCGGGAAGGGTAATCGAGTAAAATCCGTATTCATTGGTAATCACTCCAGTTTTTAATTCAGGAACGGCTATGGTGACCCCAATAAGGGTTTCATTACTGGAAGCTTCAGATATAGTGCCACTCAGGGTAAATTTTTGCTGAGAAAAGCTGAAGATTGAAATGAACAAAAAAACGATGAAGAACGTTTGCTGTTGTTGGTTCATTACTAGCAATTTTCTATAAAAATAAAGAGAAAAAAGCACTTACGAATAGGTTAACATTTATTTAAATGAAAAGGCCCGTATCAAAATTACGGGCCCCGGTTTATTGCATTAATTTAGTTAACTAGATTTGGTCCAAGATGGCGTTCAGTGTGACACTGGGTCGCATTGCCTGTGCAATTAGTTTGGAATCGGGTTTGTAATAACCTCCTATTTCTTGAGAAGAACCCTGTGCTTCCATTAATTCTTTCGTAATCTGAGCTTCAGATGAATTCATTTGGGTATAGACCTTTTCGAAAATGCCCTTCAATTCGCTATCTTGATTCTGAATGGCTAAAGCTTCGGCCCAATATAAGGCGAGATAAAAATGACTTCCCCTCGTATCCAATTCTTTCACTTTTCTTGAAGGTGATCTGTTGTTATCAAGAAATTTTTCTGTCGCAGTGTCCAAAGCATCCCCTAAAACTTGTGCTTTTTCATTATTATATTTCTCACCGTAGAATTCCAAAGAAACCCCTAGTGCCAAAAATTCACCTAAGGAATCCCACCTTAAATGACCTTCTTCCAAAAATTGCTCAACATGCTTTGGCGCAGAACCTCCTGCACCTGTTTCAAAAAGACCACCGCCATTCATTAATGGAACTATAGAAAGCATTTTCGCACTTGTACCAACTTCCAAAATAGGGAAGAGGTCGGTCAGATAATCTCTTAATACGTTACCAGAAACAGATATGGTATCTTTTCCATCTTTGATACGTTCCAAGGTAAAAATAGTCGCCTCGGTGGGAGCGAGAATTCTAATATCCAACCCTGTGGTATCATAATTTGGCAGATAAGTATTTACCTTTTTGATTAATTCGGCATCATGGGCTCTATTTTCATCCAACCAGAAAACAGTCGGGGTTTGTGATGCTTTAGCTCTTGATACGGCTAATTTGACCCAGTCTTGGACTGGGGCATCTTTTACTTGGCACATCCTCCAAATATCCCCATTCTCTACACTATGTTCCAAAATGGTGGACCCCGAATTGTTGTCAATTACCTTGACGGTACCGGCCGCAGATACTTCGAAGGTCTTATCATGAGACCCATACTCCTCGGCCTTTTGAGCCATTAAGCCGACATTAGGCACGGTTCCCATGGTGGTTGGGTCAAAAGCTCCATTCTTTTTGCAAAAGTTGATGGTTGCAGTATATATGCCTGCATAACTGCTATCAGGAATAACCGCTTTTGTGTCTTGTGGTTTACCATTCGCATTCCACATCTGTCCTGAATTTCGAATCATTGCCGGCATGGACGCATCAATGATAATATCACTAGGCACATGTAAATTCGTGATGCCTTTATCTGAATTGACCATGGCCAAACTTGGACCGTTTTCCAAAGCGTCCTTTATGTCAGCTTCGATTTCTGCCCTTTTATCTGATGGTAATTCCTCTAACTTGTTAAAAAGGCTTTCTAATCCGTTATTCGAGTTGATGCCGACGGAATCAAAGGTTTCGTCGTGTTTTTGGAAAACTTCTGGAAAAAAGGCTTCCATTGCGTGCCCAAAGATAATAGGGTCAGATACCTTCATCATTGTAGCCTTCATATGCAATGAAAACAGAACACCTCTTTCTTTTGCATCCGCTACCTGTTCTTTCAAAAAGCTGACTAATGCTCTTTTGCTCATTATGGTAGCATCGATGATTTCATTTTTTAAAAGAGAGAGCTTATCTTTCAAGATAATACTAGAACCATCCGCCTTTACCAATTCTACGCGAACATTGGTATTGTCCGAAATTGTAACTGATTTCTCATTCGATTTAAAATCTCCATGATTCATGGTTGCCACATGGGTCTTGGAGTCGGCGCTCCAGACGCCCATGGTATGGGGGTTCTTTTTTGCATAATTTTTGATAGCCCTAGGTGCACGGCGATCAGAATTTCCTTCGCGAAGAACAGGATTGACCGCACTCCCTTTGATGCTATCATAGCGTGCCTTAACCTCTTTTTCCTTATCATTCGTTGGCTCATCGGGGTAGGAAGGAAGGTTGTACCCTTTCCCCTGTAACTCCTCGATAGCTTCTTTTAACTGAGGTATGGATGCACTGATATTGGGAAGTTTGATAATATTGGCATCGGGATTTTTTGCTGTTGCCCCTAATTCTTCCAAGTCATTGGCAACACGTTGATTTTCATCTATAAAATCTGGAAAAATTGCAATAATTCTACTGGCAAGAGAAATATCCTTTGTTTCAATAGTGATTCCTGATGTTTTTGTAAAAGCTTTTACGATGGGTAGGAAAGATTGGGTTGCCAAGGCTGGCGCTTCATCGGTTTTGGTATATAAAATCTTCGGCATTTGTACTTTTGGTTTTATTTAAAGCGGTGCAAATATACGATTTTATAAGCGTGAAAAGGGTCATGAGGATAGATTTCATCATTGCTTTTAGATATCTAAAAACTATTCTGTAAAACAAACAAAACCCATATCATGTACAAGTACATTGATATGGGTTTTTAGAAAAAGTTTGCAAACATTTTGTTCTGTTTTGTAACAAAACCGCAACCATTGATTGCATCTGCTACACTTTTTCAACGTTTGAATCAGGTCATAGGTCTCAATTAATAAATCAAGTACCCTATAGTGTGTTTCTTTTCATTGTCTTAACACCCTTTTCTATTTATAACTTGCCGAAGCCATTTACAAAAGAAATGCGAATCCATAAAAAATTTTGAAAAGCGACAGCCTTTCAATTTCTTACTCATTATTTAAGAAAGACAATATGACGAATCACCTCCTCTAACTTTAATAATTGAACAATAATATAAAGAACGTAAACTCTATAATCGCCTTCCAGAATATCTATCTAGATATTTCCTTCTTTCGATACCTAAATATAGAATATAAATTTAAAATTCAAAACTTTATAACAATTTAATAATCAACACTCTATAAACATCCATTGTCAACAATTGTTCATAAAAAAACTGCTCCTTTTCTAGTGTTAAGGAACAGTTTTTGATATTGAAATGAAATCCGTTTTTATTTACGGACTTCTTTGATTCTTGCTTTCTTACCGGTAAGTTCTCTGAAATAGAAAATACGAGATCTACGCACTTTACCTTTTTTATTTATCTCTACTTTTTGAAGAGCAGGCATATTAACAGGAAAGATACGTTCAACACCTACAGTACCCGACATTTTACGAATGGTAAAAGTCTCTGTGGAACCCGAACCCCTTCTTTGTAAAACTACACCTTTGAAAAACTGTGTACGTGTTTTTTCACCTTCTTTGATTTCATAGTACACCGTTATTGTGTCACCTGATGAAAATTTCGGAAACTCCTTTTTGGAAACAAACTCGTTCTCAACGAAGTTTAATAATGAATCCATTTTGTTTAGTTTAGGATTATGTTCTATTCAACATTCACGATTTTCGTCAGAGGTTGAGCAAAGCGAGTGCAAAAATAGGTAATAAAAATAAATTATCAAGTCTATTTTCTGTTTTTTGCACTTTAAGAATTGGTGCGATGTTTCTTTGGTTGATGATTTTCAATACCTAGTACATAAAGCAATAAGTTCGCATCTTGGATAGGACAACAAGATTTGGAATAACAAATCGGAAATTTGCCAGATAAATTAAAGCAATATCAATCAGTTTTGAAACAGGAAGTCCATTCGTTAACGTTATGATTATAATAGATCTGGGCGTAATCTTTCTGTTCTTTTTTGAGCTTCTTCTTCACGCCATTGGTCAATTTTAGGAAAGTTACCACTCAAAAGTACTTCAGGTACTTTCATACCTTTATATTCCGCCGGTCTGGTATATACTGGGGGGGCTAGTAGATTGTCTTGAAAGGTGTCGGTCAATGCCGAAGTCTCATTGTTCAAAACCCCTGGAATAAGTCGAATTACAGCATCGCAAAGTATTGCAGCTCCTAATTCACCACCTGAAAGTACATAGTCGCCAACTGAAATTTCCTTTGTTATAAACGCCTCTCTTACTCTTTGGTCAACTCCTTTATAGTGTCCGCAGAGAATGATGACATTATTCAACAAGGATATACTATTGGCCATTTTTTGGTTTAATGTCGCACCGTCAGGAGTCATATAAATCACCTCGTCATAATCACGGGCTGTTTTCAAGGAAGCAATACACTTATCTATGGGTTCGATCATTAATACCATACCAGCGCCCCCTCCGAACTGGTAATCATCTACTTGGTTGTAGCTCTTGTCCGTGTAATCTCGTAGGTTGTGAAAATGAACTTCTACGAGTCCCTTTTCAATGGATCTTTTGAGTATGGATGCCTCAAACGGACTTTTTAAAAGCTCAGGGAGTACGGTTATAATGTCGATTCTCATCTGTAAAGAATTCTTAAGGGTATTAGTCGCAGGCCCAAAAATAATGAAAACAAGCCGTATCTCTTTTCCAACCTAATTTTTCATAGAGTTTTTGTGCAGGATTATCAGATGCTGTTTCTAAAGAAAGCCCTTTGTAGTCCATTGCCATGCAGTGTTCTTTGGCCTTGTTCAATAATGCTTCGCCAATTCCTGTACCACGATGATTAGGATGAACATATAAATCATTTAGGATGAAAAGAGGGCGCAAAGAGACTGAAGAGTAGGAAGTATACAATTGGGTGAACCCTACTGCTTTTTGTTTCTCATAAGCAACAAAAACGATGGATTCATTTTTTGAAAACCTTTCCTCCAGAAATTTAGTGGCTGCTTCTACATCAGAATTCTGTTTATAGAATGTCCTGTATTCGTCTAGGAGTGGTGCGATTTGAGGGATATGTTCGAAACTCGCTTTTGCAATTTTAATCATGTTCAAAGCTAAAAAAAGCTCCTTTAAGGAGCTTTGGTTTATTTTGCTTTTTTGTATTTATTTATTTCGTCCTGCAATTGCCTACTTATCTTCTGTTCACGTTCTAAAGCTCTTCTTCTATGATCCTCGTACTCATCTTCAACCTCAGACAATGACGTTTTTGCTTCTTGTGTAAGTATGTTACTTCTTCGAAACTTATAAATAAAGAATAACAGTAATCCTAAAAGCCCGGTAATAATTGTCCATAATATGGTGTTATAGGTACCTTTAGATACTAACATTCCCAAGAAAGACATACTATCCTTCTCTTCGGTTACACCTGCCAGATTATTAGTAGTCTCCTCAAGCTTTTTATTCAGAGAAGCAATGGTGGTCTCATGTCCAGAAATAGTCGTTTTTAATTCATTCTCTTTTGTTGCATATACCTTCAAGGTATCGAGTACATTTTGACGAAGCTTGTCCAATGACAAGATTCTTACAACCTCATATCTTTTTCCTTCAGAACGATAATTACCCGATTTTTTGTAAATAAACTCGAATTGATTCGTAATCGGACCCTTGTCTAGTGACAATTCTTGAGATTCTACTTGTGCATTGGCAAAATGTAGGTTTAGGGCCAAGGCAGAAAGTACCAATAATAGTATTCTAAAACCTTTCATATGTAAGTCTTGTCGTTAAAAATGATTTAGAGGGAACTAAAGTAATTCAATATTGTCAATTAAGAAAAAAAAACGCTCAGAACGTTAATTCATTAAATTGAAACATGCTGTTGAAAGTGTTTGGAGTTTAATTTCCTTGTTGACTAATAATAGGTAAAACGTCTAACTTTGGCTATGTATTTTGCTAAGCGAATTACCTGATGTGAATAACCATATTCATTATCATACCAAATATACAAAACAATATTCTTACCATTGTCCGATACGATGGTTGCCTTGCTATCATAAATTGATGGTGCAGAGGTGCCTACGATATCAGAGGATACCATCTCCTTGCTTAAAGAATATTTGATCTGTTCTACTAAATCACCTTCCAAAGCGTATTTCTTTAAAATTGTATTTATACTACTCAATGAGGTTTTGTTCTTTATTTCAAGATTCAAAATAGCCAAGGAGCCATTAGGTACAGGTACTCGGATTGCATTTGAGGTCAATTTGCTGTCCAGGGCGGGTAATGCCTTAGCTACAGCTGCTCCGGCACCTGTTTCGGTGATTACCATATTCAATGCTGCCGCCCTTCCTCTACGATACTTGGCGTGCATATTATCGACCAGATTTTGATCATTCGTATAGGCGTGAATAGTTTCTAGATGCCCTTTTTTTATGCCTAATGAATCTTCAATTACCTTTAAAATAGGAGTAATGGCGTTAGTCGTACAAGAAGCTGCGGAGAAAATCTTTACCTCATCAGGATTGTACTCTTTGTGATTTACACCGTGCACTATATTTGGTATGCCTTTGCCCGGGGCGGTCAAAAGTACGCGCGAAACTCCTTTCGATTTCAAATGTCTTTCCAGTTCTTTTTCGGTTCGAAAGGCTCCTGAATTGTCAATAACAAGTGCGTTGGAAATTCCATATTTAGTATAATCTATATTCTCGGGAACATCTGAATGTATAACATGTACCGTTGTGCCATTGATTAGCAGGGCATTTTTTTTAGAATTTACCTCTACCGTACCCATGAATTTTCCATGAACGGAATCTGTTCGAAGTAAATTCGCCCTTTTCTCTAGAATTTCCTCGTTTGCTTTGCCTCTTGTTACTATAGCTCTTAGCCTAAGTTGATTGCCCTTGCCCGTTTTTGCCATAAGCTCGCGAGCCAGCAACCGTCCAATTCGCCCAAAACCGTATAAGACCACATCCTTGGGTACAATTTCCTCGGTGTTGTTCGCTTCTTTGAGTTTTGTGATAGCAAAAGCTTTCGCATCATTAAAATTGGCATCATCAGAATGATATTCATAGGTGAGTTTGCCAATATCCAATTTAGAAGGCGGTAGTTTAATATCATTGATAGCCCGTAAAATTTCAACAGAATCGAAAATGGAAATAGGTTTTTGAACAAATTCTCCAGCATATTCATGCAAATGAATAATGTCACTTACATTCTTATCGATGATCTGGTTTTTGAAAAGTACTACTTCAATAGCCTTGTCATACCAGAGGTCACTTGTGATTTTTATGAATTCGGTAGTCGCTTTTCTTCTATCAGCTTGAAATGCGAGTTCTTTCTCGTAAGATTTTATGGTGCTCATTAGAATAGATGGTTGTTATTTTATGTTGTAAAAGTAACTTTTTTAAAGGTTTTCGTTGCAAATTTTGTTTACTAAAAACGCCCCATAAAAGGGGCGTTTTTATACGAATTTTGTAATCCTATTGAAAGATAAGGCGTTCACGTTCACCACCTTCATCCAACATGGTAATACTGGTTTTACCATATTTCGAAATCTTACTGAATACCTCACGAGCTTGTTCTATGTCATTGATTTCCTCACTGTCTACTGAAAGCAATACTTTACCATTTAGACCATAACCTCTGTAAGTTTCTGGAACAGCTATTATCTTCACACCCTTTTTTGTCTTGAAGACTTTCTTGTCCTGGTCAGAAAGATTCTTAACTTCTAGACCTAGTTGTGGAATAATTGCGGTTTGTCTTTTTCTTAAAACCACTGGAACCGTAGTTTCCTCACCATTACGCTCATACGTAATATTAACCTTGTCATCAGGTCTTTTTGTAGAAAGATATCCGCTCAGGTCTGGAAATTTTCTAACGGTTATATTGTCCACTTTTTTGATAACATCGCCTTCCTTAAGTTCAGCCTCTTCCGCACCCATTCCTTCTTCAATACCGGAAACGTAGACACCTTCAATTTCATCCAAACCATTTTTAACGGCATAAGGGCTTTTTGTATTGATGTAATTGATACCTAAAAGTCCCTTTTGTACATTACCGTACTCCATGATATCCTCAACGACTTTTTTAGCGATATTACTGGGTACTGCAAAAGAATAGCCTACATAAGACCCTGTTTGAGAGGAAATTGCCGTATTGATGCCGACTAAATCACCATTTGTATTTACTAGGGCGCCACCACTATTGCCAGGGTTTACTGCCGCATCGGTCTGAATGAAGGACTGATTACGCCCCAAATCCCGAGCTTTTGCACTTACAATTCCAGCCGTAACTGTAGAGGTAAGATTAAAAGGGTTTCCAACAGCCAACACCCATTCACCAATTTTGGCATTATCGGAATCTCCAAAGGCCAAGTATGGAAGTTTGCCATCTGGCTCTATTTTAATTAAGGCAATGTCAGTATTTGGATCTCTTCCAATTACTTCGGCCTCATAGCTCTTATTGTTATTTAAAGTTACTTGAAGTTCATCGGCCTTATCGATAACATGATTGTTGGTGACGATATATCCATCAGAGGAAATTATTACACCAGAACCTGTTCCCATCTGCGCCCTTTGACCATTGTTTCCAGAACCATAGAAAAAGTCAAAAAGACTGGAAGCCTGTCTACCTTTGACAACATTGGTAACATTGACTACGGCATTAACGGTGTTTTCTGCTGCTAATGTGAAATCGACATCATTTAGACCAGACCCTTTTGCTGAAGTTGGGGTAAGGCTTGTATTGAACACTTTGGCCTCATCACCGGAGGAAACTAACGCATACTTTGTGTTTTCAAAAAAGACCTTGTATGCACCCAACGTTATAGCGCCCGCAAAGATGGCCACGAGTAATAAACTTCCTATTCGCTTCATATATCTGTTTTTGATTTTTTAATTTGAATTGATGTAAAATTATAGATTATAACATCTCTACAAGATAGTTTAACGTCTCTTTAACTGCTAAAAAACGGTTAAATAAATCCTATCTTTGTTGTTGATAAGTATGATATGAAACTACCATTTTATAAATATCAGGGTACCGGCAATGACTTTGTGATTATTGATAATCGACTACAGTTATTTCCCAAAGACGATACCAAATTGGTGGCGAAACTTTGTGACAGAAAGTTTGGTGTAGGGGCAGACGGATTGATTTTACTTGAGAATGATAATTCGACCGACTTTAAAATGATCTACTATAATTCCGATGGAAATATCGGTACCATGTGTGGAAATGGCGGTCGATGCATAGTTGCTTTTGCACGCTTTCTGGGTATCATCGAAGACAAAACGAACTTCACTGCGGTAGATGGGTTGCATCATGCTACCATTGATGATGGAATTGTCAGTTTGCAGATGGTAGATGTTTCTGAAATTAAAATAAAACCTAGTTCGACCTTTTTGGATACGGGTTCACCCCACCATGTACAATTGGTTGAGAACCTTGAAGATTTTAGGGTTCAAAAGGAAGGGGCAAAACTGCGTTACGGACTGTATGGTGAAAAAGGTAGTAATATCAATTTTGTCGAGCAGTTGGCCGATTCCAAATTTTCGGTAAGAACATACGAACGGGGAGTGGAAGACGAAACTTTGTCTTGTGGTACAGGCGTTACCGCCGTGGCCATTGCCATGCACAGAACCGGAAAGACTACAAGTGAGAAAGTGACTATCAAGGCTATTGGTGGTGATTTAGAGGTGAGATTTAATGGCAATGGGAGCTATTCCGATGTGTTCCTGATTGGGCCGGCGGAGCAAGTTTTCAAAGGTGAGATTGAATGTTGAAATTAAGAGGAAAACATATTTATCTTAGGGCAATTGAACCGCAAGACCTCGAATTTCTGTATCAATTGGAAAATGACACCAGTATTTGGGAAATCAGTGGTACTTCTGTACCGTATTCCAAGCATGTTCTAAGTCAATATTTAGACAATGCTCACCGTGATATCTACGATGTAAAACAATTGAGACTTTGCATTTGTCAGTTTGATCACAAGGTTATTGGATTGATTGATTTATTTGACTTTGATCCCAAAAATCACAGGGCGGGAATTGGAATTATTGTTTTAGAGTCAGAAGACAGAAACAGGGGTATTGGAACCGAGGCCATTTCTCTTCTCTGCGAATATTCCTTTACAACTTTGCAAATGAAACAATTGTTCGCCAATATTTTGGAAGACAATAAAGCAAGTATTCATTTGTTCGAGAAATTAGGATTCAAATTGGTTGGCTCGAAAAAAGACTGGATTTATTCCGATGGCAATTATAAAAACGAATTATTGTATCAAAAGATTAAGAACTGATGTACATTAAAAAAATCCTTTTATTTATAGTAATCGCTGGTCTGGTTGGTGGCGGATTGTTCGCTTACAAGGTTTACAATGCTATATTCACTCCAAATACCAGCTTCAATAATGATGAAGCCTTTGTCTATATTCCGGAGAATGCCTTATATGAAGATGTAAAAACATCCCTTCAACCACTTTTGACCGATTTGGAAACTTTTGAGCAAATTGCCCAGCGAAAAGGATATATCTCAAATGTTAAGGGTGGAAAGTATGCCATTAGGAAGGGAATGAATAATAATGAGATTATCAATACGCTTCGAAGCAAGAACATTCCCATAAAATTAGCTTTTAATAATCAGGAAAGATTGCAAGATTTGGCAGGAAGAATCGCAAGTCAAATCGAGGCGGACAGTCTTTCGCTAATCAATGCTTTTGAGGAAAGTGGATTTTTGAGCGCTAACGGATTTAATGATGACACTAAATTGGCCATGTATCTTCCCAATAGCTATGAATTTTTCTGGAATACTACAGCCGAAAAATTTAGAGATCGAATGCTTAAAGAGTATAAAACCTTTTGGAATGATTCTCGAATGCAAAAGGCCAATGCGCTTAATTTGACTCCGAATGAAGTGACCGCACTTGCATCAATAGTACATAAGGAAACCGCCAAAGTAGATGAACGACCTAGGGTTGCTGGGCTATATCTTAACCGGGTAAGAAGTAGAATGGCCTTACAGGCTGACCCTACTGTTATTTATGCCATTAAAAAATATACAGGTAATTATGATACTGTTATTAAAAGGGTGCTATATAAGGATTTAGAAATAGATTCGCCCTATAATACCTATAAGCGAACAGGAATACCTCCTGGTCCTATTACCATGCCCGACATTTCGGCAATTGACGGTGTGCTAAATGCCGAAAATCATGATTACCTCTATATGGTGGCGAATGTTAAGAATTTTGGTTACCACAAATTTGCCAAGTCATTGGCACAGCATAACCAAAATAAAGTACAGTATATCCGATGGATTAATCAACAAAATATAAGTAGGTAATGCGTTTGTCCGAATTTTAGAACATCTTAACCAAAAACGGGCTTTTTTAACAAAATCTTCAAATAGCCCTATCAAATCAGCCCTATCTTTGTCCCTTGTAATTTAAGCATGCCCCAAATTCGCTGTAAGTCTTAATAAAACATAAGTATGAGAAAGTGGATCCGTTTTACGAGTCCCCTTATCATTACCTTTATTTTATCGGGTTTCGCATTCAAACTTGCAGAAGTAAGAGTACCTGAAGCCCTTAAAGTAAAACAACCTACTGAAGTCTTATTCCCCCAGAATAAGATTGAAAAGCAGCCTCAAGCTGTTTTTTCGACTGCTATTGTTGCCCCTCCTTTTTTGGGGAGTTCCTTTATTGGTTTTAGAGAAGCCTTGGCTTTTAAAGAATCGCAAGGAAATTATTTTACTACGAATACCCTTGGGTATTTGGGTAAATACCAATTTGGAATTGGAACTTTACAACTAATAGGGGTATATAATGCCACCCATTTTTTGAATAATCCAGTTTTGCAGGAAAGGGTTTTTCAAATCAATGTAGCCCGTAACAAATGGATTCTTCGCAAAGATATTAACCGTTTTGTAGGAAAACGAATTGACGGTGTGAAGATTACCGAATCCGGTATGTTGGCTGCAGCTCATTTGGCTGGCCCGGGAAATGTACAAAAGTACCTGCGTTCGTATGGCGCTTATAATGTAGCTGACGATTATGGTACGGATATCCCAGATTATATGAAGAAATTTTCTGGTTACGATGTTTCTTATGTAGTACCAAAAAGAAATCCAAAAGTATCAAGATAGTGTTCCCTCGGTGGAAATAATTATGAAAATGGTATAAACCCTGGCGAGAACCGGGGTTTATTTTTTTGAAAAAGTCAAAATAAATTCTTGAACGGACTTTTATCCCTGAATTATAAAAATTGCAGGTCTTTTATGAAGCTCTGGTATCGCCCGTTTCCATTCAGCGATTGTTTTACTGGCTATGAACTCAGTACTTAATGTAATATCACAGGCAATGCAAAGCTGTGTATTTGGTGAGAGCGATTTTAGTATATCTACTAATAATTTATCATTTCTATAAGGGGTTTCGATACAAATCTGAGATTGCTTTCGTTCAATGGATACTTTCTCCATTTTTTTTATGGCCTTTTTTCGCTCCGCAGATTCAATAGGTAAATATCCGTTAAACGCAAAGCTTTGACCATTAAAACCACTGGCCATCAGAGCCATCAAAATTGAAGAAGGTCCAACCAATGGAACAACCTTTATATTCTTTTCATGAGCTATTTTTACCACATCAGCACCTGGGTCGGCAATACCTGGGCAGCCAGCTTCTGAAAGTATACCCATGTTGAAACCTTCCAAGCAAGGCTTTAAAAGACTTGGTAAAGAAGCCGCTTCCGTATACTTGTTCAAGGTTTCTAAGTGAAGACCGGGTTGGGACTTACGAGGACTTATTTTTTTTATAAACCTTCTCGCTGTTTTTTCATTCTCTACAATATAATGGTCGATTTCTTCAATGGCCCTTTTGATGGAAATTGGTAAAACTTCCAATGGCTCATTGTCACCCAATGTGGTTGGAATCAAATATAGTTTCCCAAAAGAGTTTTTAGACTCTATCATTATATGTTGTTCTCTAGTTTGTAGGCAACCGAATCACAAGCTTGTGCTATCATATGGTATACATTTTCAAAGCCATTTTCAGAATCGTAGTAGGGGTCAGGCACTTCTATTTCATTTGTATCACTCTCGCTCAGTAAGAGCTTGACTTTTGGTAGGTCTTCAGAATTTCTGGCCTTGGCAATCACATTATCATAATTGCTTTTGTCCATAACATAAATATGATCGAATTCATCAAAATCATTGCTTGTGAATTGACGACAACGTTGTGAGCTAATATCCAACCCATATTTTTTTGCTACAGTGATACTTCTAGAATCTGGTCGCTTGCCCACATGCCAACTTCCCGTTCCAGCCGAATCGACAATAACTTTTTCTGGATTGACTTTACTCTGAAGAATTCCCTCGGCCAGTGGTGACCTGCAGATGTTTCCTAGGCAGACCATTAGAACCTTAACTTTCATAGGATACTATGAGAACTTTTTAGTCAAATCATCGATATATTTTCGAAACTGCTTATCAGTTTCGGCAAGGTTATCCACGGTCTTACATGCGTGTAAAACTGTGGCATGGTCTCTTTTACCGATCTGAGAACCAATGCTTGCCAAAGAAGCTTTGGTGAATTTCTTGGCGAAGAACATAGCTAATTGTCTTGCTTGCACAATATGACGCTTTCTTGTTTTTGACTGCAAGGTGGCAACATCCATTTCGAAATAATCGGAAACTACTTTTTGAATATAATCTATAGAAACCTCCCGCTTGGTGTTCTTTACAAACTTCTCTACAACACTCTGAGCAAGTTCAAGTGTAACTTCTTTCTTATTGAAAGATGATTGCGCAATCAGTGAAATTATTGCCCCCTCAAGCTCACGGATGTTTGTTTTAATATGCTTTGCAACATATTCAACAATATCATCTGGCATTTCAACACCATCACGATAGAGTTTGTTTTTCAATATGGATATGCGGGTTTCGTAGTCAGGATTTTGTAATTCGGCCGACAACCCCCATTTGAATCTCGATAGCAAACGTTGCTCAATATCTTGCATATCAACCGGTGCCTTATCAGAAGTCAGAATAACCTGCTTTCCATTCTGGTGTAGATGGTTGAAAATATGGAAAAAGACATCTTGTGTGCCAGATTTTCCAGAGAGAAATTGAACGTCGTCTATAATCAAGACATCGATCAGCTGATAGAAATGAATGAAATCATTTCTTGTATTCTTCTTAACCGATTCAATATACTGTTGGGTGAATTTTTCAGCGGATATGTAAAGCACCGTTCTTTCAGGATACTTATCTTTAATCTCGACTCCGATAGCATGGGCTAAATGCGTTTTACCCAGACCAACACCTCCAAATACCAACAGTGGATTAAAAGAAGTGCCCCCAGGCTTGTTGGCAACCGCCATGCCAGCTGAGCGCGCCAAACGATTTGAATCACCCTCTAAAAAATTATCGAAGTTGTAATTCGGATTTAATTGTGATTCAATTTTTATATTTCGGATACCTGGTATTACAAAAGGATTGCGTAGTTCAGGGTTTTTCGATTTGATCGGCACATCCATTTCTTGGGCTGTCATTGTACCACGATTGGAACTAGGAATTTTTTCAGTAAAGGGTTCACGATTACCATACGTATTCTCCATTCGAATGATGTAAACCAACTTAGCTGTTTCTCCCAATTCTTTGGTCAATGCAACTTTTAAAAGTTTCACATAATGCTCTTCGAGCCATTCGTAGAAAAATTTACTGGGTACTTGAATACTCAAGGCATTCTCGGATAACTTTATTGGCTTGATAGGTTCAAACCATGTTTTGAATGCCTGCGGTTGGATATTATCTTTGATAAAGGCCAAACAATTGTTCCATACGGAATTAGCAGTAACACTCATTCTAAAATTTCTGTTATTTTCTTGGTTAGTTTTTAAACTTGTAGGTCGAAAATTTGGCCGGAGCGAACCTTACTTCCTAAGTGAGACAAATATGTGAACAAATTATCTAAAAAAAAAATGAAACAGTATTGAATTTCACCTTTTTTTTTCTCATGTTCGCAATCCATTTTTCGGCATCCTTTAAATGTATCATTTTTACATGATAAATTATGAATTTTAACGAAATTTCTTTTCGTGTTCGTTATAGCGAAACCGACCAGATGGGCGTTGTATACCATGGCAACTACGCCCAATACTTTGAGATGGGCAGGGTCGAATGGCTGCGACAACTAGGAACTTCTTACAAAGAGATGGAAGAAAGCGGTATCATGCTTCCTGTAATCTCGTTACATGTTGATTTTAAAAAATCAGCGGTTTACGATGATTTGATAACCGTACGAACTACACTCAAGAAAACACCTTCTGTGAGGATAGAATTCGATTTTGAAATACGAAATGAAGCTGGTAATATCTTAGTTACCGCAAACACGGTTTTAGTGTTCATGGATATGGAGAAAAAAAGACCTGTAGCATGCCCGGATTACTTGTTGAAAAAAATAGAGGCACTTCAATAATTGTCTGAATTATCAGGGCATTAATTTTTTTACTTTAACGGTATGAATTTCTTGAAATAGACTTTCAATAGCATTTGCTTCATTCTTACGAACGGCTATTATTAAATAGCACGAGGTGGTCATTTTTTGTGCGACAATCTCCAATTGTTTTTGTTTGATGGTTCGCATTATTTTATCCATTGTCGGATAATCGAAAGTCAGTTCAAACCGAGTTTTTAGAATTTTTTCTACAACAATTGAATTTTCCAGAGCCATTTGGGCCGCGGTGCGATAGGCACTTACTAGGCCGCCTATTCCAAGTTTTGTTCCCCCAAAAACACGTGCCACTACAACTAGTACATTTGTAACCTTAAAAGATTGTATTTGCCCATAAATGGGCAAGCCTGCTGAATTATTAGGTTCACCATCATCATTCATACGATAGCTCATATTTTCAATTCCTAGTTGCCATGCGAAACAAAAATGACTCGCGGAGCGATGTCTCTTTCTTAGTACTTCAACAAGTGGTTTTACATTCTTTTCATCTTCTATCGGAAATGCGTATCCAAAAAACTTACTTTTCTTTTCCTTGAAAAGAACTTCTTCAGAAGGTTTTAAAATGGTCTTATACGTGTCCGAAGGATGTTCCATTAATAGAATGCTACTAAAATGATGCTGATAACCGCAAGGGCAATACCACCCCAGTTTTTAGGGCTTATTTTTTCTTTGAATAACAAAATTCCCAGCAAGGTTGAAAACATTACGATGGCAACATTGTTAATGGTAAATATAGATGCACTATTTAATGAGTCATTCTGAAGTGCACGAAGCAAAAAGTATATGGAAAAATAGTTGGGTATGCCCAAACAAATTCCCCCTAAAATATTGCGTAAGTTGACTTTTAAGGGTTTTTTAAACGATTTAAAAAGAATGAATACAATACCGATAGTAGCTGCAGATGCGAAAATGGTAGCAGAAAAAATCGGCAATTCCTTATTGGTAATGAATTCTTTTTGAAAGTAGCCGAGAGATGCATCAATCGCTCCTGATCCTATAAAAGTTAAAAAAGGTAATAGGAGTGAAGCACTTTTCACCACTGTGGATTTCTTTTTGATCGAAGCGAAGTAAACCGCAGCTAAGGCCAAAAAAACACCTACTATTTTGAAAATGCCAAGTTCCTCTTTATAAAGAAACACCCCAACCAATACAGGGATAACCAAAGACATTTTGGTGGCAACCGAAGCTACGGAAACCCCAAGCCTTTGGGAAGTGGCGGCCATTAAGTTGAATACGATGATAAAAAGTAAACCGAGAGCAAAGGTTCCCCAAAACCATGGTTTCTCCGGAATAGCGACAATGTTTATATCTCCTCTATAAAATAATAATCCAACGGTACATGCAACCACGTAGTTGGTGATAATCGCATAGAATGTTTCTATTTTGTAAACAGAAAAGAGTTTAAAAATCACAAATATCAAACTTGAGAAAAGAATGCTTAATGAGAGGTCGAGCATACTATAACTTATCTTTTAGTTGTATGATATCTTCCTTTCCTACTATTAAATTCCAACAAGTGATTCCCAATTTTTCGGCAGCATCCGTATTTTCCTTGGTATCATCAATAAAGAAAGTCTCCGCGGCCTTTAGTCCATTTTCTTTCAGTACAAACTCATAAATCTCCGCGTTGGGTTTTCTTAGTCCTATTTCGTGGGACAGATAGAATTTTTCAAAAGAGTTTTTGAATCGATAGAATTTTTCAGCACCTATTTTTTTTTCAAAAAAAGGAATATGCAACGCATTGGTATTGCTTAACAAGAAGAGTCGGTACATATTTTCGGCTGCAAGGTCATCTACAAATTCCAAACGATAATCAGGTAAATCAAGAAGCATGGAATTCCATATATGTTCAATTTCCGAGGAGCTCGCCTTTGGGTAAACTTCTACTAGTTGTTCAATAAAATGATCAGAATTTATCGCACCAACCTCATAGGACTCATTTAGGGCTATAATTTCAGGGCTCAATTCTGGGTCTCCCCCATAGTTTTCTATTTCACGAAAAATAACTTCTTTATCCAAATTGATAAAGACATCCCCAAAATCAAAAATGATGTTTTTTATCATGGTCTATATGTTTTAAGAAAGTCGTTCTTGATTTTGAGTTCTGATATAATCTCTCCTTTAAAGTCAGGTGCTTTGATTCCTTCTTTAAAAGATGTACTTCCTGTAAAGACTCGAGCCTCATCCCACAGTTTCGCATCCAAGAAAGTTTGCAGGGTTTGTGAGCCGCCTTCCACCAAAACGCTCGTAAGGTTGGATTTCCATAGAATACTACAAATCTGCTGTGTCACATTCTTTGAAAAATCTACCAAAGCATAGTCAACCCCACTCACATATTTGGATTCATCTCTGATTTCAGTCAATAGTATGGTAGGTATACTTCCATCCAATACATGGTAATTACCTTTTATCTTTAGACTTGGGTCTACGACAATACGCACCGGATTTTTGCCTTTCCAATGTCGTACATCCAATTTCGGGTTGTCTTCTAAAACTGTATTCGAACCTACTAAAATTGCCTGCTCTTCTGCTCTCCACTTATGTGTTATCTGCCGAGAATAAGGATTTGTAATCCAAAAGGGTTCAGGATTTGTATTTCGTTTTTCTTTTTCAGGAGCGATATACCCATCTAAAGTCTCCGCCCATTTTAAAATAATATAGGGACGCTTCTTTTCATGGAAGGTCAAAAAGCGTTTGTGGAGTTCTCGGCATTCTTTTTCCAATATTTTGGTAAGCACTTCGCAGCCAGCATCGATTAGTTTTTGAATTCCTCTACCTGCAACTTTTTCGTGCGGGTCCATAAGTCCTATAACCACTTTTGGGATACCATGTTTAATTATCAAATCCACACATGGCGGTGTTTTTCCAAAATGGGAACAGGGTTCTAATGTGACATATAAAGTAGCTTCTTTTAGGAGTGAAATATCTGTAACGCTTTGAATAGCATTTACCTCGGCATGTGGTCCACCATACGTACTTGTATAGCCCTCTCCAATGATTTTGTAATTATACACTATTACCGCCCCAACTGCCGGATTCGGAGCTGAAACACCCAAACCGTTTTGGGCTATTTCAATACAACGCAACATGTATTTTCTGTGTATCTTCACCCAGCAAAAATAGGATTTAAAAACTACGGTTTTCCATGTTATTACGCGAAATTAAAAACATTTTTCACGATGAATTAAATGCACTTTACGGTAAAGAAGAAGTGGGTAGTTTCTTTTACCTGTTGATTGAAGATTATTTTGATTTGGAACGTTTTACATTGTCAATGCAACCTGATATGATTATTTCCAAAGCAGAAGAGACTCCTATGTTCGATGCCTTGAGTAGGTTAAAATTAAATGAACCTATTCAACATATTATTGGCAAAAGTCATTTTATGGATATGGACTTCATAGTCAACAAGACAGTACTTATTCCAAGACCAGAAACGGAAGAGTTGGTTCGTTGGGTTTTAAACGAGAGTAAGTTCGAGCGAAATAGGGAGCTAAGAGTTTTAGATATCGGTACGGGAAGTGGATGCATCGCCATATCTTTGGCTAAGAATCTTCCAAGTGCCCAAATAGTTGCTCTTGATATTTCTTCATCTGCATTAGAAGTCGCCAAAGAAAATGCTCTTTTGAACGAGGTTGATATCACTTTTTTAAAAGCGGATATTTTAAAATTAAAAACGTTGGAAGAAAAGTTCGATATCATTGTCTCCAACCCACCTTATGTACGAGAATTGGAGAAAAATGAAATGCATAAGAACGTTTTAGACCATGAGCCTGGGTCAGCCTTGTTTGTCTCAAATGAAAATCCGTTACTGTTTTACAGAATCATAACAGAGTTTGCGTTGAATAATTTAAAGGAAGGAGGCCGGTTATTTTTTGAAATCAATCAGTATTTGGCAAAAGGAACGGAGCAGCTTCTTAAAGATCAAAATTTTTCTGAAATTGAAGTTCGAAAAGATATGTTTAATAATAATCGAATGTTGAGGGCGATACTGCAATAATCACGGACAAGCTGAAACGGATTTTAAACATGGCTAGAGTATGCCAAAAAAAACGAAAAATCCCAACCCTTATCAGTATCTAAATGATAAAAAAAGAACAGGTTTAAAAATATAGATTCAATATATATGAGCGTTGAGCAGCAAATAGAATCCCTGAGAAGTGAACTTCGAGAGCATAATCATAACTACTATGTTCTAGATCAACCCACCATATCGGATTATGACTTTGATATGAAACTAAAGGAGTTGCAGGGTTTGGAAGAAAAACACCCTCAGTTTCACGATGCAACTTCTCCGACCTTACGGGTAGGAGGTATGATCACTAAAAATTTTGAAACGGTCGCCCACGATCAACGGATGTATTCTTTGGATAATTCCTATTCAAAGGAAGATCTGGAGGATTGGGAAAAGCGAATTCAAAGAGGTCTAGGAGACGTCGAAGTAGCGTTTACTTGTGAACTCAAATATGACGGAGCTTCGATAAGTCTCACCTATGAGCAAGGTAAGCTAGTTAGAGCTGTCACGCGTGGAGATGGGTTTCAAGGCGATAATGTAACGACTAACATTAAAACGATTAAATCGGTTCCGTTGCAGTTGACCGGTAATTACCCTGCTAAGTTCGATATCCGAGGAGAGATTGTTTTGCCTTTTGAGGGTTTTGCCAAAATGAATGTGGAGCGTGTCGCCAATGGTGAAGAACCATATATGAATCCGAGAAATACCGCGTCAGGAAGTCTGAAATTACAGGATAGTGCGGCAGTAGCCAAACGCCCTTTGGATTGTTTGCTATACGGAATTGTTGGTCAGAACACGGGAATCACATCACAGTGGCAAATGCTTGATAAGGCCCGGGATTGGGGTTTTAAAGTGCCAACGGTGGCAAAGTTATGCAAGACAACCGATGAGGTAATGGCCTTTGTAGAACATTGGGATATACACAGACATGATCTTCCATATGAAACTGATGGCGTGGTTATTAAAGTGAATAGTTTACAACAGCAAGACGAGCTAGGACATACTTCCAAGTCTCCGCGTTGGGCAATGGCATATAAATTCAAGGCCGAACAGGTTTCCACTGTTTTAAATGAGATTACCTATCAAGTAGGGCGAACGGGCGCAATAACCCCTGTAGCCAATCTTGAACCTGTTTTATTGGCAGGCACAACTGTGAAAAGAGCTTCATTGCACAATGCAGACCAAATCGAAAAGTTTGATATTCGTGAGGGAGATACGGTTTTTGTCGAAAAGGGAGGGGAGATCATCCCTAAGATTATTGGGGTTAACTTCGATAAGCGTCCTAAAAATTCGGAACCGACAAAATATATTGCTCATTGTCCCGAATGTCATACAGAACTGGTTCGAACGGAAGGAGATGCTAAACATTATTGCACGAACTATTATGGTTGCCCGGTGCAGATTACAGGTCGAATTCAACATTATATTTCCCGTAAGGCGATGGATATAGAGGGAATGGGAAGCGAAACAGTGACCTTACTTTATCAAGAAGGATTGATTACGAATTATGCGGATCTATATACACTTGTAAAAGAGCAGGTAATGCCATTGGATAGGATGGCCGAGAAGTCTGCAGAAAATTTGGTAAATGGTGTAGCTGAGTCTGTGAAAATACCATTTGAACGCGTGATGTTTGCTTTAGGAATTCGCTTTGTTGGCGAGACAGTGGCAAAGAAACTAGCAAAAGCCTATAAGAATATTGATGCCTTAATGGTCGCAAGCGAAGAAGAATTAACTGCTGTGGATGAAATAGGGGAACGTATTGCCAAAAGTGTGGTAGAGTTTTTTCAAAATGAAACCAATCAAGATATTATTTCTCGCTTGAAAACGTATGGCGTTCAATTTGAACTTTCCGCCGATAAATTGGAAAATCAAACGGAAAAATTAAAGGGACAAACTTTTGTGGTTTCAGGAGTATTCGAAAAAGTGAGTCGAAATGAACTGAAGAAACTGATTGAGGATAACGGAGGTAAAGTCGGCTCGTCCGTTTCTTCTAAAACCTCTTATTTGGTAGCAGGGGACAAAATGGGCCCAAGTAAACGAACAAAGGCCGAAACTCTAGGGGTTCAGATAATTTCTGAGGATGATTTTTTGGAGATGGTATAGGCCTACCCAACAGACCCTAAAAAGTATTTAGATTTTTATAAATCAAAAATTCTAAGCTTGTAATCCATATCGTCATCTACCTCATAGAGTTCAAGGAAGAACTTTCCTTTTGGAAAAAAAAATGGCATGATGTCTGCCGGTCTTACCCTTTATATTATATGATTCCCTTAATAGTTTGGATAATGCATAAGTGTTTTGGTTGAAATCTTCCAACTTAAAGAAGTCCATGTTCAAAATAGGTTTTGAGCTATTTTGCGGTAACAAATCAGTAGTTGTTTTCCTGTAATTAAAGATTGAATTGGGAGATTGTTGCGCAAATGACAAAGAAGCGAAAACAAGAAATAGAAGTAACAAAGGTTTTTTCATGGCTCTGACTTTGTATTAAAACAAGTAAGAATAAATGGATTGTGTTGTTTGTTCAAGGAAATTAACTCTATAGGAAATATAAAACCCTTCCAAATTAATGAAAGGGTTTTGTGTAGCGAGAGGGGGACTTGAACCCCCGACCTCAGGGTTATGAATCCTGCGCTCTAACCGCCTGAGCTACCTCGCCATGTTGGTTTTAAGCGGCTGCAAATATAAAATTTAATTTCGGCTCCATCAACATTCCCCAATCAAAAAATTATTCCAGCACTTTTATTTTTTTATCTTATTTAAATATATATATTGCTTCTCATAAACCTATCGATAGAATGAGTGATAAAACTAAATTCGAACTAGAGTTCGTTATACAATCTTCCCCACAGATGTTGTACCAATATTTGGCCACGCCTTCTGGACTGTCTGAATGGTTCGCCGATGATGTGAATTCAAGGGGAGAGCTGTTTAGTTTTATTTGGGACGGCTCTGAAGAAGTCGCCAAGATGCTGAAAAGAAAAAGTGACGAGTTCATAAAGTTTGCCTGGGAAGAGAACGAAGATGATTCTTATTTTGAAATGAAAATCATAGTTGACGAAATTACCAAAGACGTCTCTTTGTTTATTACAGATTTTGCCGAGGAAGATGAATTGGAAGAATCCAAAATGTTATGGGAAAATCAAGTAAGTGATTTAAAGCAGGTTTTAGGATCGAAATAAAACTAACTGACAATAGTTATCTTTGGCCTTGAAATTTTCAAGGCCTTTTTTTATGAACCATTTTTTCTACGGGCCTTTCCTTAATAAATCAATCGAATGGTAAATTACAATGGGCAGTTGATGCCTGCCACTTCCAATTTCTTGAATCATGAAAATAGAGGGCTCCGTTATGGAGATTCACTTTTTGAGACCATTCGTATTGTTGATGGCAAAGTTATTTTTTGGGAGGATCACTATTTACGGCTGATGGCCTCGATGCGTATTTTGCGAATGGCCATTCCTATGAAATTCACTATGGAATTTTTACAAGAGGAAATTGAAAAGACAGTACAGGCTAATAATCTCAATGGAAAAGCTGCGCGTATACGACTTACGATTTTTAGAAAGGATGGAGGACTATATTTACCTGAAACCAATAAGGTATCCTACTGTATTGAGTGTTCCCTTTTGAAATCTCCTTTTTACATTTTAACAGAAGGCACCTATGAAATTGAACTTTTTAAGGACTTTCAAGTAAATCACGATTTAACTGCCACCCTCAAAACAAATAACAAGGTCATCAACGTTGTTGGAAGTATTTATGCCAAAGACAACGGTTATCAAAACTGCCTTTTGTTGAATACCAATAAACAAGTTACCGAGGCCTTGAACGGAAATATTTTCATGGTGAATGATAATTCAATTACAACGCCACCTTTAAAAGATGGATGTTTGAACGGAATCATCCGAAAAAAAATAATTGAGATTATTAGTAAGATTGACGGTTACGAAGTGGAAGAAGCATCCATTTCCCCTTTCGACCTTCAAAAAGCGGATGAACTCTTTATAACCAATTCAATTGTAGGCATACAATCAATTACGAAGTATAGAAAAAAAGAATTTAAAAATGTAGTGGCCTCCGAGTTGACGGGCAAATTGAATGCATTGGCCAGGTTGACCTAAAGTATATTAATTCAAGTGCGGGTTCTCAGGAGCATTAGACCATAGTAAATAGTCTCCACCCAATTGTAGCATTTTTTCCTTCCAAAAGGCACTAGTTGACTTTTGAATAATTCTACTTTGATACTCATTTTTAACTACGATCCATGATTTGGAAGATAGTTCTTGGTCTAGCTGAAGTGATGCCCACCCGGAATACCCTAAAAAGAAGCGAATATCCTCATCGGAGATTTCCTTTTTGTTTACGAGTTCTACGGTCTTTTCAAAATCACCACCCCAAAAGATGCCATCGGATATTTCAATACTGTCATTTATGAGGTGTGGTACTTTATGAATAAAGTATAGGTTATCCTGCTCTACCGGCCCACCATTGTATACCCGGAAAGGAACGGATATTTCGGTAACCAAATCGTTGATGTGATATTCCAGAGGCTTATTGAGAATAAAACCCACGGAACCCTCTTCATTATGTTCAGCTATAAGTACAACAGACCTGTTAAAAGAAACATCGCCGGTCAGGGTCGGTTCCGCAATTAACAATTTTCCTTTTTGTGGCTTTAGCTTCAACATAACTACAATACTATGTCTCTCTAAAATAAGACAATTCTCATAAACCCCAAAACCATAAAAATAAAAAAGCACCTCACTTGTGTGAGATGCTTAATTATATGATATAGCTATGAACTAGTTTACCGCTTTGCCTAAATCAGCACCTGCCTTAAACTTTACTACATTTTTAGCTGCAATTTGGATAGTTTGCCCTGTTGATGGATTTCTACCTTCTCTTGCGTTTCTTCTAGATACAGACCAAGATCCGAAACCTACTAGAGATACACGACCTCCTTTTTTAAGAGCGCCTTCAACATTTCCCAAGAAAGACTCTAAAGACTTTTTTGCTGCTGCTTTTGTGATACCAGCGTCAGCTGCCATTGCGTCGATTAATTCTGTTTTGTTCATAATGTGATTAAATTAATTGTTGTTAAAATAATTTTAAACGTCTAACAAATTTATACGGATTTGGCTTGAACGCAAGTGAAATCGGGGTAAATCCCTGTTTTTGTTGATAACTCAAGGTGTTTGTTGATAAAGTAGGGTATTTTTTACGTTTCTCGCAGACCAATGAGAATGGGACTTCAGCCAATAAAGGCATTTTTTTCCAATTTTAATCCGTTCAAGGCCTCACTAGTTTTCATTTTCCGCTTACCTGGAAGTTGTATTTCTAAGAGATTTATGAACCCATTTTTGACCGCCACTTTTAGTTCTTTTTTATCGAAAACAAGCTTGCCAATTTTATACTTGTGCTTTGCAATTTCTTTGGCGGTAGCATAGATTTTGATAACTAACTCTTGATCTCCATTGGTTAATGTGCTCCATGAAGCGGGGTAGGGGCTTAGTCCTCTAATGTGATTGTTTATCTCATCTATTGATTTTGACCAATCGACTTCGCAGGTCTCCCTTTGTATTTTGTAAGCGGATTTTAATTCTCCAGAATCTTTCTGTTTCATGGTGCTTACGGTTTCTTTTTCAATCTGCCTTACGGTTTTAAGTACCAGGTCTGCGCCCAGTTCCATCAATCTATCATGCAATGTGCCAGCTGTATCATCTTGAGTGATTGGTGTGCTTTCTTGTAAAATGACCTCGCCGGTGTCGATTTTGTCATCTATAAAGAAGGTGGTAATGCCAGTTTCAGTTTCGCCATTTATGATGGCCCAGTTGATGGGTGCCGCCCCACGATAGTTTGGTAATAGTGAAGCATGTAAATTAAAGGTACCGTATTCGGGCATGCCCCATACGGCCTTTGGTAACATGCGGAAAGCTACAACAATTTGCAGATTGGCAGCAAGATGTTCTAATTCTGACAAGAAATTCTCGCTTTTTAAATTAGTTGGTTGTAATATGTGCAACCCTTTTTCCAATGCAAACTTCTTAACTGCTGATTGTTGTAGTTTTCTGCCCCGACCTGCTGGTCGATCGGGCGCGGTGATAACACCAACAACATTATATCTGCTTTCCACAAGTTTCGCTAAGGTTGCTACCGCGAAGTCGGGTGTCCCCATAAAAACTATTCTAAGGTCCCTCATAGTATTTCATATTCGTTTAAAGTATTGATTTTAATTTTGCCATCCTCAAGCAATTCTTGTAAGGAAGATAATACAGCACTTTCATTTAACTGCAATTTCTCGATAATTTCCCTAGAGGTGCTGCTTTTGATCTCTATAACGTCCATAACATTTTTGATAATAGTCTCATTTAAATTGTTTCCATCTTTGCGTACTAAACAGATGTCACAAACACCACAGTCTTTATTAGTGACTTCACCAAAGTAGCTTAACAGCTGTTTGTTTCTACAAAACTTGAGGTTCTTAACATAACTCAACATATGATCAAGATTATCAGTTTTGATAGTATGACGCTCTTTGACTTTTTTGGCAAAAACATTGATGGTACTATCATCTTCCCTTGGCACCAAAAAAGTGATTTCAATATCGCTGTGTTGCGCTAAATAATGTATAATATCGTCTTTTTGCAGTTGCTCCAATACCTTTATAACTATGGCTTCATTACGCTCCGATTTCTTGGCAATGAGCTGAGTATTTATCTTGGTGTCGAAATCAAAAATTCCGCCATAGGTTCTTAGAATGGTTTGGGCAACACCAACTAATTTTCTATTCTTTTCAAAATATGTGAAAAGCCGTTCTTTGGTTGCTAAAAAGCGTACCGTTGATTTTTTTGAAAATGATTCACTTAATGCTATGACCGAATTTTGGTCTAATATCTGAAAGGTATTATATGTCAGCATTTGGTTGAGTTGGTAGGTATTGCAAAAGGTGTTGAAATCAAGTTGAAAATTTTGATCTTTTCCTTCTCCGAACGGAATCTGAAAGTAACTATTCAATTTGCCATAAACCCTTTTCAAAAAGGCAGTACTGGGTAAAACACTTAAAAACTGGTTTCGTACACGTTCGATATCAGTAGCATTCGTAATTAAAACTGCCTCTGCTTGGGCACCATCTCGTCCGGCCCGCCCGGCTTCTTGGAAGTAATTTTCCAAACAATCGGGAATTTGGTAGTGTACCACCAGTTGTACATCTGGCTTGTCGATACCCATGCCAAATGCATTGGTGGCCACCATTACTTGTACTTTGTCCGTCAACCAAAGGTTCAGTCGTTCTTCTTTTTCCTTTTTCGATATACCGCCGTGAAAATAAGTTGCGGAGCATCCATTGGAATGAAGGAACTGTGCTACTTCTTGTGATAACCTTCTAGTACGTACGTACACAATTGCACTTTTTTCAAGCTTGGAACATAATTGTTTTAATCGGTATCTTTTGTCATCTTCCCAGAACACCTTAAAAGCGATGTTGTTTCGTGAGAATGAATCGGTAACAATTAGAGGTTGAATGAACTTCAAATTGTCAATAATATCATCAGCGACTTGTTGGGTAGCCGTTGCTGTTAAGGCAATGACCGGTGTTTCGGGCAAAAGCCCTCTCAATTTTGAGCACTCCAAATAGGCTGGCCTGAAATCATGCCCCCATTGCGATATGCAATGTGCTTCATCAATCGCAATAAGATTGACGTTCATTTGTTGAATGCGCGATTGTACCATTTCTTGTCCAAGCCGCTCTGGTGATAGGTAGAGAAATTTGTAATTGCCGAAAATGCAATTATCGAG
>CAZTLZ010000008.1:0-42235 GCA_964614665.1 uncultured Maribacter sp. | reverse complement strand
CCTTCCACAAAGTGATAATGGTCGTTGCCTACCACATCAAATAAATTTGCAAGATTACCAGCATAGGTTAACTTGTCAAGATTGACAATTTGATGCGATGGGTTTTGGGCTAAATAAAAGGGAATAAAATTACTACCGATAAAGCCCGCGCCTCCAGTTACTAAAAGTGTTCTCTTTTTAGGCTCAGTACCCATTTATTCAATTTCTTTTGCTTTTCGCTCCAAATACTTAAAGAAGGAAAGAAGAATAAAACCTACTACTAAAATTGTCGGAATAAGAAAATAAGTTTGATTAAAAAAGGATTTGGTGACTTGCTGTGTTTTTCCAAAATTCAGAATACTCAGCACGCCAGTTTGTTGGGCAACTTCCAAACGTTTGTCCTCGATTTCCTTCAAAAGTTCATCCTTAAGATTCAACAAAGAGGGTACGTTCAAAGTGTTTTCTTTTTCCATGTAGACCACTCCTGTACCTGATTTTTGCTTTTCCGCCAGCAACCCTTTTGAGTAATTGTCGACCAGTTGATCTATTTGATCTATCAGAAGGGTGTTTTTCTCAATTCTTGATGTAGCATTCTTAGCATATACATCCTTTAAGTCATTAAAATACTTACTAGTGTTTATATACGTCATCAACTTTTGCACAATGGCCGGTCCTTTTGAAGGATCTTTGTAGGTAAATGTTATTTTATGGTCAATCACACTTTTTTCTGAAAGCTCTGAACGTAAAATATCAATAACAAAACTCTCATCCTTAAAGTTCTGCAGTACCTCGAGATACTTCATTTCATTGAGCACCACTTCCTCGGTTTTAGTTTCTTCGTCTTCCATAGCCACCACCTCAATTCTAAAACCCTCCAAGTCCTCCACCGAAATTTCCATTTCTTCGAAAAAACTTAGGTTCCTAGATTTGATATTGGCCGCTAGCTCATCTACAACATCATATAAATAATTCTTGCTCTCAAAATTAGGCCGTACAATTACATCGGTTTTTAACTTCTTCGAAATAATTTGGTTAAGGCCAAAACTTATAGCGATTCCCAGCAAAATAAGGCCCAACAGCTTAAACGCATTTCTTCTCAAATAGATAAAAATCCTCAAAAAGAAATTTCCGAAGTTTTTAATCCCCTTTTTAATCAGTTCCAATAGTTGGCCCAAGTCTATCTCATCTGAAGCGTTAGGATTTTTAGGTGATGTCTGATCTGCCATACTTTATGAATTGAATAATTGCATTAGAATTTTATCGGTTATCAAATAGGTCGGTTTAACGCCTGTTGTGCCGAGGCCTCCAGAAGCTAGCGTGCTTCCTGTTTCCAAAGGGTTATCCGAAGCATAATAGGCATATCTGACTTTTACATCTTCCCTGATACTCTTCCTTATTTTAGAAGCCGATTGAATAGCTTTCTGATAATGTACGCCCTCCATCTCCAAGCCGATAACATTCCAAGTGGATTGGTGGAAAAACTTCAAAATGTCCTTGTTTTGTAATGAGGTTCCTAAAACAGTTACCATCGTTCCTTCAAAAACCTTAAGGCCATGGCCTTCAAAATCTTCGGCACACAATTCATTTTCAAATGGATAATTGTCGGCGGTGCCTTCAAAAATATGGGCGGACGGAATCATTAAATCTCCTTTCCCTCCTTCCAAAATTCCAGCTTTGCCCATAATCGAAATTGAGGTTACATTTAAATAAACCATTCCGTCTTTCTTGTCATCAAAGGGTCTCAATAATTCATCAATGCTCTCGTACGCCTGTTCTCCGAAAGCATAGTCCATCACAAAGATAACAGGTTTTTGGTCATCGGACATATCAACTGGAAGTTCATAGCAGCAAGCATCTTTGCCCAGTTTAGCCAAATCAAAGATTTGAACATCTATGTTGGTGCCAGAGACATCATCGATAGAAATCATACCGTTCTTCTTTGCAATATTCTCTACTTTTTTTCGCAATTCCTCACTTCCCGATGCACTTAGCTCCTCATATATTTCCAAAGGTTTGCCTTCCGGAAATTCTTTCTTTAACGCCTTTCTCGCAAAAAGAGAATTCATCACACTATGCATGTTGGCACTCACAATATGAATTGGGCGATTCAACAATTCCTTCTCCTTAAGAACCTTTTTAATCGAATTGGCCCAGCGTTCACCGTGAATATGATGTCCTAAACGTTCACGAAGTAAGGCGCTAAAAGTAATGACTCGTTTCTCATCTGTTACCACTTCCTCAATCGCCAATTTGCCCAACCAATAAATGATTTCAAGAAAGCGCTCAGGATTGTCCTCTGTAGCAAATTTTTCGTAGAAAACCATGGTCTCTTCAAAGCTTCTACCTAAAATATTTGCTGTATGAATTAAAGTTTTTTCTCGCTGTGACTGAGAAAGTTCATCAGAATTTATCGCTGTTTCAAGCTTTTGCCAATCTCTAATCGTTTTATGAGTCTCCTCGATTAATACGCGATTGCATATTTTCTGCGATTCAATGAAAAGAAAGGTTAAATGAGTCAGAATGTCATAAATATCAGACCTACCTCGTGTAATTTCGATATTCATTTGCTCGTCATCAATACGATAGCAATTTCTCCTTCTTTTTGGGGGCACTATTGGGCTGAAATGTGACTTGCCGTATCCTTCATCAGAGGTTAGATTGATATACTTACATTGCTCAATCCCTTTTGGCAGTCGTTCTAAAACATAAATGAGCCCGTTAAGTTCTGTCTTTTCTTCCGCTACGGTTCCATAAATCTCAGGTCGAAGTTGTAACAAGGCATTTTTTAGTGATTCCCCAGACACACCCGTCGGTTTGTAGAACCCCCTATTAAAAAGGTGGCGCATGGTAATGTACAAACGCTCGATGGCGTTGGTCGATTCTTGAGCTCGGGTAGTTGTAGTATTTTTGCTCATCTAAGAATTTCGAGCAAAATTACAAATAAAAATCAGGTTTGGACGGTCTATTCAGTTTGCTATTCCCTTGGCAATAACTTGAAACACATTTTCCTTTCTCACCGAGCAATTGCAGGCATCAATGGCTTGAAACTGAAATTAAACGAACATCGTATTCGATTAAATGTCTATATGGAAAGAATGAGAGTATATACACGAAATCGGAATAGTATCATGTATGGCGCTAAATGGCTTTAACTCGAAAAAGGGTACCCTCCAAAGTAAAACCTTTTCCTGTCAACCTAGTCCTTAAACTCCAAAAGTTTGTCGGCAAGTTTGCGGTCGTTTGATAATCGCTGAACCTTATTTTGGCCTCCTAACTTTCCTATGGATTTCATATACCTTCGGAATCCATCTTTTTTGATGGAAGTTACCTTTAGGGTTTGAAGAATCTTTCCGTCGATTAAATCAAAATAATAGCTGTTCTGTTTTTGAAGGGAGGTATCAAGCACTTCAATGAATTTTTCCCAATTGGAAGGTTCTTTTTCAAATTCCACTAGCCATTCATGGTAAGGCAACTCTTTATTTTCAGGTGTAGTCTTAGGCGCAACGGTAAACTCATTTACTCGTGCATCCGTTTGAGAAATGGCCTCCTGCATCGCTTCCTCCACTTCTTTTGCGATTACATGTTCACCAAATGCCGATATAAAATGCTTAATTCGACCTGAAACCAATATTTTATAGGGGTTTTCTGAAATAAACTGAACGGTATCTCCAAGATTATATGCCCATAATCCTGCATTGGTCGAGATAATCATAACGTAGTTTACGTGAAGTTCAACATCTTTTATGGTGATGCGTTTCGCATTTGGTTCAAAAAAGTCATCTGCCTTAACGAACTCGTAGAATATCCCTGAGTTCAAAAGCAGCAACATTCCCTTTTCGTTCTGTGAATTTTGGTAGGCAAAAAACCCTTCGCTGGCTGGGAATAGTTCTATGCTATCTACCTTTCTACCTATTAGATTTTCAAATTTGGCTCTATAAGGCTCAAAATTAACCCCTCCATAAATGAACAATTGAAAATTTCGAAATAAATCACCAACCTTTTTTCCACTTATTGCGTTCAATTTTTCAAAGTACATCTGTACCCATGACGGAATACCTGCTATTACTGTCATATCTTCATTCCTAGTTTCTTCAACGATAGCATTTACTTTGGTCTCCCAGTCCTCGATACAGTTGGTTTCCCAACTTGGTAAGCGGTTCTTTTGCAAATAGTTAGGCACATAATGGGCTGAAATGCCAGATAGTCTCCCTAACTGGATGCCATTTTTTACCTGCATTTCAGGACTGCCTTGGAGAAAAATCATTTTTCCGTCAACAAAGTCGGCATTGCCAGTTTCATGAATATAATTTAGGATAGCATTTCGTGATGCTGCTACCTGATTTTTGATGGACTCTTTTGTTATGGGGATGTATTTCGCTCCTGAAGTAGTCCCTGAGGTTTTAGCAAAATACAGCGGCTTTCCGGGCCAAAGAATATCATCTTTACCTTCTACAACCTCGTTCACATAACCTTTTAGCTCCTCATAGTCACGAATGGGTACTCGTTCGACAAAATCGGCATGAGTACGTATTTGTTCAAAAACATGGTCTTTACCAAACTTTGTGCTAGCCGCTTGTTGAAGAATTTCTTTGAAAACGCGCTTTTGGGTTTCAATGGGGTTGCTAACCCATTTTGTTGTTGTTTTTGCAACCCTTCTGGCAAATATTTTGGCGGCAAGTAATTTTAAGGACATATTTCTTATTTGAAATCAATAAAGTCCAAAGGATTTATGGGTGTTCCATTTTGCCAAATTTCAAAATGCAGATGAGGCCCCGTAGTAAGTTCCCCGGTATTACCAACCGTTGCGATAACCTCTCCCGCACGAACAATTTCTCCTTGCGACTTGTTCAATGAACCATTGTGCTTATACACGCTGATTAGGCCGTTTTCATGCTCTAAAATTATGACATGCCCCGTATCGGCCGCCCACTCGGCGAAAATGACCATACCATTCGCAGTGGCCTTAACCGGAGTTTCCCTTGGAGCAACCACATCAACGGCAAAATGTTTTTTCTCAGGATCGAATTTCTGTGTCAAGGTACCGCTAACTGGAGGAAAAAGTACGAAATCTGTCTTCACCACACTCCTCTCGAAGAGGTTGTATTTATCTTCAAGGGCGACCTCTGCTCTCAATAAGGAATCTTGCTTTATAGGGGTAAGATCAATACTGTTGGGGTCTAGCTTGAACTGCGCACGTAGTGAATCCCGATTTATTACATTGTTTTCAATATCCCCTTTGAGAACCAACCTTATATTGTCGAGGTAACGATTTGTATTGTTCAAAACACGGACTAAAGAATCTGTTTCATAGGTCAAATCAGTAGCTTGTTTCTTCAGCCTTGTCGATGAATAACCAGGAATATACTCTCGTAATGGTGTAAAGGCAATCAAAAGTGTGGTAAGGCCAATTAGGCCAATAATACAAAGAGATCCTGTAACAAAGACGTTCAGTCTGCTTAGCTTAAAAGAAATTTTTTCTTCAAAAGTACTTTCATTAAGTATGACCAAGCGGTACTTATGCAGCAGCTTTTTTTTGATTTCCCTTCTCTTTTTCAGCTTTTTGGCCATAGTTTACAAAGATAAGGGAAGCATTTAATTTTGTAATGATTCCATTAAAATTAATAGATGCTACATTGTACCTGAAGTGTTGAGGCATAAACGAAACAAATACAATCTTGGACGCATAAAACCAAAATATAGACGTTATGCCTCTAAATGAGCTTGGCTAACAACTTTTTTAGTACATTTGTTATCCATTAAATTCAAAATTTATGACAACTATGCATACTTTCTTGGCTATAGGTGCCCCTCAGATTATTTTGGTGGTGGTCGTTGTACTTCTTCTTTTCGGAGGGAAAAAAATTCCTGAGCTTATGCGTGGATTGGGAAGTGGAATAAAAGAATTCAAGGACGCTTCTAAAGATGATGAGAAACTAGAAGAAAACAAGGAATAGAATACTATTCGAACAATTTTAAGAAAGCCCTCGCTGATGCGAGGGCTTTCTTATTTTCGATTAAATCGTCAATTCATTTATAAACCATTTGGTATTTTATAATTTAGGCGTGCTATAACTCACTAGACCTCAACTTTCGTCTATTTCACAACAAATAGGGCTTATTGAAAATTACCAAGATTTGTGTTTTTGTTAATCAAATAATAGGCCGAGGCTATGGTTTACCCACACTTCTAGCCCAATAGGCCTCAATAGCTTTTCTCATTATCTACGGCCTTGGCCAATTTCCGGTATACGAAACTCTAAATTTAGGCGTTAACTACAGATGGGGCGATTCCGTCAGTGCACTTATGGGCTTTCAGACATCACCAAAACACAATGTGGGCTATGCCCATGATTTAAGTATCAACGAATTAAACACATACAACTCAGGAACCCGTGAAATTTTTATTACATATCTATATGATATCACGTGACAACAGACTAATGTCCCAATAGATTTTTCTAATTACCCAAACATGAAAAGACTAATAACCACCTACATCCTTTTGGCATCCATTTTTCTTGGCGCTCAAACTTCGCCTGAAAATAGTATTGCAAATAATACCAGAGAGATTGTCATGGATACTTCAAATGAGAACAGTAGCCTGGCAGAAATCATCCCAGTTAACGAGACTTTTTTAGAAGCAGCGAACAAAAATGATGTTGCCTTTAGAACCATGGATAATCTTGAAGGGGTTGAAGACGGATACTACGCAATTGTTGGGGTATTCAGCGAGGGTAAAAATTTGAAGAAAATTATCAAAAAGTTAAAACGCAAAGGGTTTGCAGCGAGTTCTATAGCAAATCCCGATAATGATTTAAACTATGTTTATATTCAATACTTTCCTTATGGGTTGGAAGCTATCGATGCCTACTTATCTGAATTCGATGGTAGATACTCTGATGATGTATGGATCCTTGAGGTGGAAAACAGCTCCACATCACGAGAAACTATTTCGATTCAGGAGCCAACATCTACATCTGGAAAAGATTTGAAGAATGAGAAGAAGTCAGTTGAGGTTTCAGATATAAGTTATGACCTTTTGAGTGAATCGGAAGAAGCCCGCACTCAAGGAATCAAAATTAGCGACACCCCGAATAAAAGTAAATTAGTGCAAAAAGCGGATTTCTACTTTGATAAAATGTGGTATGCCGAGGCCGCTCAACTTTATGAGCAAGCGCTGGCCAAAGGTGAAAAGAATTATTCTTTTGAAGTAATTCAGAAGGCTGCCGACTCACACTATTTCAATACCAATATGCAAAAAGCTTATGATTGGTATAACGTTTTATACGAGAATTATGGTAAAGAAATGTCTGCAGATAACATATTCAAATATGCCCACTCACTGAAAGGGACGGGTAAGTATGCACGGTCTAAACGTTTAATGCGTCTTTACAACAAAAAAATGAAAAAAGGAGATGTAGCTTCTTTAGATGATGTTCTGAGTCCTACGGCAAATGAAATGGTCTTAGATAAAATTTTGAATGCAGAAAAAAACTATGAACTTAAGAACTTAGCTATCAACTCGGAATATTCAGAATTCTCACCCATGTTCTTAGATTCGAATCAGGTTGTTTTTGCCTCGGCCAAGGATTCGTCATTTTTTAATACCAGACGGTACAAGTGGAACGACCAACCTTTCTTAGACTTGTATGTAGCAAAGATCAACGAAGAGTCTCAAGACTTAAAAGATGCTATCAAATTCTCAAAAAAGATAAATACCAAATATCATGAGGCCTCAGTTACGTTCTCGCCTGATAATAGCACCATGTATTTTACCCGAAATAACTACGGTAAAAAATTGAAGCGCGACAAGAACGGTGTTAATCATTTAAAAATATATGTTTCTAATAAGGTAGATGGTGAATGGACCGATGCTGAAGAAGTTTCATTTAACAGTGATAAGTATTCTACAGGTCATCCAGCGCTTAGTCCAGATGGCAAAAAACTCTATTTTGTATCTGATATGCCTGGTACCATCGGTCAAACCGATATTTTCGTTGTTGATGTCCTAGGAGAGAATACATTCTCAGAGCCTAGAAATTTAGGACCTGAAATTAATACCGAACGTAAAGAAATGTTTCCTTTTGTAAATGATAAAAAGTTATATTTCTCTTCAAATGGACATGTCGGTCTTGGTGGCCTTGATGTATATGAGGTGGCTTATACCGAAGAAGAAGGTTTTCAAGAAGTTAAAAATGTGGGGCAACCTGTCAATAGTAATTTGGATGATTTCTCATACATCGTCAATGAAGAGAGCCAAAAAGGTTATTTTGCTTCCAACCGGGCCAGTGGCAAAGGTGATGATGACATCTACTCTTTTAAAAGGTTGGTTGTTGAGGAAGTGCCAACAAGTTCAAATGCTATCGCTGGTGTAGTGACTGAACTTGTCACCGGAGATATTATGCCTCAAGCTCTTGTAGAACTACTAGATGAAAATGGTATTAAGTTAAAGGAAATGGTTGCCAATGATGATGGAAGTTTCATGTTTGAAGATCTCGACGCGGATACAAAATACACTATTAAAGCTACAAAAGACGAGTACTTTGAAAATATTCAAGATGTTACTTCGGCAGAAAACGATACCGTTAGTGTCGACTTGACCATGAGAAAACTTAAAGAGATGATTGCCATTGAGGACGGAATCAGGAAGTTAAAGACCGAAATGATTCACTTTGATTTTGACAAATCCAATATTCGTCGGGATGCCTCAGAAGAACTCGACAAATTGGTCGAGGTCATGACCGAATATCCCAATATGGTTATCAGAATAGAGTCTCATACCGATTCAAGGGGTGCCAGGGCCTATAACAAGTACTTGTCAGACAAGAGAGCCAAATCAACACGTGCATATATCATCGCACAAGGTATATCGGCAAATCGTATTGAAAGTGCCATAGGCTACGGAGAGGAGCGCCTATTAAACGAATGTAATGGTACGGTAAGATGCACCGAACAACAACACTTCCGTAACAGACGTTCCGAGTTCATAGTTGTAAATATGTAGTGTTCCGTTGACAAACCGAAGATTAATTTGATTCGAAAGCCATGTTCAAGAGAGAACATGGCTTTTTTCGTTCAACCCTCCCGAGCTTCGTGATTTTTTCCCTTCCCAAAAAAACAATAGTCCATTTCACAACATTCTCTTGGTAGTTGACAACAAATGTAGCTCCATGAAATACTGACTTCATCGATTTTGAGTTATATATAAAAGTTTGCAAAACTGTTTAATCCCAAATCCCAAATACTATGAAAAACATTCTACTTATAAAAGAGATCTATCTTGAGGCCTTTAGAAATCTAGGTCACAAATTTGTAAAGTCATATTTCAAAATTTTCTCTTGGTTCTGTTTCGCCAGTTTCTTGATTGTACTTTATGCTTTTGTTTTTAGACTTATCACTGGCTTTGCCTTTGACTGATATATTTAATCAACCTAACCAATTAAAGCACCCTTCTAGGGTGCTTTTTCATTTCAAATAAAAAGTACTTTGCTTATTGGTCGATTTCTTACAGATAGTACTATCAAAAGGCACTGTTGTACGTCGATTCTATCCTAAGAAGTTTTTTCTGGGCCAAGAAACAGGCTATTTGTCGGCTAATAATATTATTTTACCTAATTGGCGAATATTCATGACCACATGGCTAACTTATTAACTCCGCTACTATTAAATATAAACCTTTGTAGTTGTCTAATTTAATATGTCACCTATGAAGAAATTATTACTATTACAGGAGATTTATCTAGAAGCATTCCAAGATTGGACTCAAAAATTACTTAACAAGTATTTTAAGCTCTTCTCCATATTTTGCTTCTTTCTGTTAGCCGTAGTGCTATATGCATTCGTTTTCAGATTGTCTACGGGGTTTGCTTTTTAAAATATATCGCCCCAGATGAGAAAAACGCCCTTAATGGGCGTTTTTATATCTATACACATAGGTCAGTTTTTCTACTACAAAAAGCTTACGGTTTTCAAAATGGCTTCAAGCTGAAACATATCATCCCGTTTGTTGGTTGCGGGGGCATAGGTGAAGCCCTCTAGGACTAATTTTCTATTATTAGGTGAATCATCAATAATATAGGTTAGAAATGGGCCTGCCATAAAATCGTTTTTCACATCCCATATACCTCTAATCTCGTAGGCCTTTCTACCCGCTATCTCTGTTTCAAAAACGGACGGCGAGAATGCCGGTTCAGTACGCATGTGAGTCACCTTACCAGGGACGTCATCACCGGGCAAATACTTGGCTCCAATAGAATCACGCATTCTCACAATATCATTTACCAAAGTAGAATCATTCGAAAAACTATCGCTAGGCATAGTATAGGCTACAATATTAGCGTGCCCTTTTGGTATTTGACGGTCAATCCATACAAAATTATCTTCTTGCTTTCCTACTTTGTAAATTGACGGAACATTCAGTCGTATGTTGAATTTTTCCGTAAGCGCTTTCTCCTTATTCAAAGATTTCAAAAACCTCACCTGTGTTTCTTTGAGTTCTAATTTCTGAAAAGCATCTATAATACCTGATGCCTTAGACTCAATACTCTTAATCAGCTCCTCTTCCGTATTTCCCTTTAGCAAAGCAACCTTTTGAGGGGAGGCATAGATATCCGTCTTTAAAACTGCAGTATTGAGCGTATCTAACTCCACATATATGACCGAACGTGTGTTACGCAGTGCACCTGTAAAAGCCTTTTTAGGAACTTGATTCAACGTAAAGAGCGGCTCGTCCCAGGTGAGGCCGATAGCGGGGGAAGCAAAATGTTCTCTTAATTTATCCCCAACTTCATCTTTCCAAAGCTCATTATCGATAACCACCGTAACTGAATTAATAGCGCCTATTGAACTAGGGAGGTATCTCGGACTATTTTCATCTTTACAGCTAAAAAAAACGAAAATAAGCACTAAACAAAGTATTCTGTATTGTTTCATAATGTGTTCTGGTTTAGGATGGGCAATCACATAATTTCAGTTTCATCCCCGGTTTCAAACTATTACCACTAATACCGTTCCATTTTCGTAAATCGTCAATAGTAATTCCCGGATATTTTCTTGAGATTGTCCAAAGTGAATCACCACTCCGTACGGTGTGAACCTTACCATTAGCCGAAACAATTGAGCTAGTAGCCTTATTCGAATTGCTCTTTTTAACTGTTTTGGCCACCCCTCTGTTACCTCGAGGGTATATTGTCAATCGCTGTCCGACCCTTAAACTATTGCTACGTAGGCCATTCCAGTTTTTGATTTGACTGACCCTAACTCCATAGCGTTCTGCAATTTTACCTAAATAGTCACCACTACGAACCCTATATCTGATTCTATTTGCAGCCGCCGCTTTGACCAAGGCCGGCAAGGGGCTTTCCTTGCTCTTGAATTCTTTTTCAACATGGGCATATATGGCAGTTTCGTTTGTTACGAATTTACCCATCGCCTTTTTAGGTAGTCTTAACGTGTAGTCTTTTCCTTTTACAAAAGGAATGACTTTTAACTTATATGAAGGATTCAAAACCTCTAACTCTTCAGTACTAATACCGATTAATTCTGAAATCTGATCAAAAGTTATCAAACTTTTGACATGTATGGTGTCCGTCTCAAAATAGGCTCTTTCTACCTTCTTTCCTCTAAGGTCATGCTCCTCGGCGTACTCGAACAAATACATCGTTGCTAGAAATGCCGGTACATAACCTGCAGTTTCTCGTGGCAAATTACGCCGCAAATTCCAATAATTTTTATATCCGCCAGACCTACGAATGGCTTTATTCACATTTCCAGGGCCTGAGTTATACGCTGCCAAGGCTAAATCCCAATCATTAAAAATCTTGTACATTCTATTCAAATACTCACAAGCAGCACGGGTTGCCTTAATCGGATCCCTCCGTTCGTCAACATAGCTACTTACGTCGAGCCCATGTTCTTTTCCGGTCCCATACATAAACTGCCAAAGGCCCGTAGCACCAACACGAGACCTAGCTTTAGGGTTTAGTGCAGATTCGACTATGGCCAAATATTTCATTTCCAGTGGAATGTCATGGTTATCGAATTCTTGTTCAAACAGTGGAAAATAGAATTGGCTTACGGTTAACATTCGATTCATCAAATCACGCTTTCGGGTTAAAAACGATTTGATCACGTTTTCAAGAGATGGGTTATAGACCACATTAAAAGGCGTTTTCTCGTTGAGCCGCTTCAAACGTGCCTTCAACGTATCCGTGGGCAGATCATATTCGTAGGTTTTAGTTGTCTCCAACTTTGAAACCTCATTGTACATCTCATCTGAAAGAGCTGCGATTTCGTAAAGTTCCTTCATCCATAAGCTATCATATTTAGCGGCAAGTTCGTTGTCTTTAAGATTGTAGCCTCCCTTATCTTCTTTTTTCACCAGCATTAGCGGATTGTCCTTCAAAGTCGTTTCCGACTCCATGAGCTCCATCTGCTCCAAGCCTTTCATATCCATTGCTATGGTATCGATAGGAATGTCTTTTGCCTCGATAATTTTCAGGCTGTCTTTTTGAATCGGAATGCTATCATTTTCCTGTGCGGTCAAGGGGAGGGCAAAAACCAAAAATGAAAGAAAAGTCAAGTAGTTCTTCATTTGTGTGTTCATAAGAAGTTTACAATTAGGGGAAGTCGACGAAAATCGCATTTTTTCCTGAAAGAATGAAATTTTCAAGGTGCAAACTGCAACGGCCTCTTTTATCGATAACGCCTTTATCCACCGATTATTGCGGCAATTCCGGGCAGTGTTTTCCCCTCAAGACTCTCGAGCATAGCTCCACCACCTGTAGAAACGTAACTCACTTTGTCTTCAAAACCAAATTGCTTCACCGCTGCAACCGAATCACCTCCGCCCACTAGCGAAAACGAACCGTTTTGAGTTGCTTCATCAATAAAGTTGCCTACTTGTATGGTCCCCTTAGCGAAACTTTCCATTTCAAATACGCCAATCGGGCCATTCCATAAGATGGTTTTGCATTGAAGAATAATTTCCTTGAAGTTTTCCAAAGTTCTGGGACCAGCATCAAGGCCTTGCCAGCCATCCGGAATTTCATCGGAACCCGTCACTTGAGTTTCCGCATCATTAGAAAAGTCATTCGCAGCTATCACATCAACTGGTATGTGAATTTTCACTCCTTTTTCCTCTGCTTTCTTGAGAATATCCAAGGCTAGATCCATTTTATCGTCCTCGCAAATGGAATTTCCAACTTTTCCTCCTTTCGCCTTCACGAAGGTATAGGTCATTCCTCCACCGATAATCAAATGATTCACCTTATCAAGAATATTTTCAATAATAGTAATCTTAGAAGATACCTTGGCACCTCCCAAAATGGCAAGTACAGGTTTTTCTCCCGTTTCCATTACTTTTTCAATGGCATCGATTTCTTTGGCCAGCAAATATCCAAAACACTTGTTTTCCGGAAAAAACTGGGCCACCACCGTAGTTGAGGCATGCGCTCGGTGCGCTGTTCCAAAGGCGTCATTGACATAAACATCGCCTAATTTCGAAAGCTCTTCGGCAAAATTTTCATCTCCGTTCGTCTCTTCGGAATGAAAACGAAGGTTCTCCAAAAGCAAAACCTCTCCCATGCCCATAGCGGAAACCGCCGTTTCGGCAATTTCACCCCTACATTCAGGAACAAATTTCACCTGCACTCCTAGCACTTCGGAAACCGTTTTGCAAATATGCTCTAATGACAAATCAGGATTCCTTTCTCCTTTCGGTCTTCCTAAATGACTCATCAAGACCGCACTTCCGCCATCCTCTAAAACTTTGATTATTGTTGGTTTTGCTGCTTCGATTCGATTGGTATCCGCAACATTGAATTCATCATCCAAAGGAACGTTGAAATCAACTCGGATCAATGCTTTTTTGTTTTCAAAATTGAAATCTTCGATGGTCTTCATATTGATGCTTCTTTTATGGAGTGGCAAATGTAAAGATTTCTAAGGTTCAGGTGAAGCAAGCGCATTATATAATTCAGAAGATATACTGAAAATTCCCGACCAATTAGTCGGTTATGGTTTTTTTCAAATACCATAACCGACTTCATTTTTGAAGTCACAAGCCTCTAAACCTATTTGTTTATAGGCCATTTCATTAAAACTTCAATTTTACAGACCAGGTAGTCGGTGCTAATTACTTTTTTCGAAGTTGAGTTCTTGCCGAAATCGAAACAACTTTTTTTAAGTCGGGAATGCACTATATTTGGGGTATGCTTTTTAAGGATGTCTTGGGTCTTTATCATATCAAAAACCATCTTGCTTCAAGTTCGGATATGGGTCGAATTGCGCATGCGCAACTCTTTGTTGGGCCTGAGGGTTCAGGTACTCTTCCTATGGCCTTGGCGTATGTACAATATTTAGTTTGTGGAAATATTAATGGAGAAAACGAAGGAGGTAATCAGACTTGTAATCTAAAATTTGATTCCCTTTCCCATCCTGACGTCCATTTCGCTTTCCCTACTTCCAATTCTGACAAAGTCAAAAGCCATGCGGTAAGTAATCACTATATGGAAGAGTGGCGTCAGTTTTTAAAAGAGCAGCCCTATGGAAATCTTTTCGATTGGTACCGACTTATCGGAATTGAGAAAAAGCAAGGCCAAATTGGGGTTGATGAGGCAATGGATGTTGTCAAAAAGCTTGCTTTGAAATCGTATGAGGGTGGTTATAAGGTCATGCTAATCTGGATGGCAGAAAAAATGAACACCGCAGCAGCCAATAAATTGCTGAAATTGATTGAAGAACCACCTGAAAAGACCGTATTTCTCTTGATTACGGAAGATGAAGAGCAAATTTTACAAACCATTAGATCAAGATGCCAAATACTGCACTTCCCCCCATTGGCAGAAGCCATAATCGCCGACGCCCTGGTAGAAAGAGGTCTTATTCGTGAAGAGGCTCTGCGCCTTGCACATGAGGCAAATGGCAATTTTAATAAGGCTATTGACCTTATGAACAATGATTCTGAGGACCTTGTTTTTGAAAAATGGTTTGTGCAGTGGGTCCGAAGTGCCTTCAAGGCCAAAGGAAACAAAGCGGCGATACATGATTTAATCATGTGGGGTGAAGAAGTGGCAAAAACAGGTCGAGAAACACAGAAAAAGTTCTTGAAATACTGCCTTGCAGTAATGCGCCAGGCGTTATTGCTAAATTACGGAACTGAAGAACTAGCTTATATGAAAATTCATGTGGACAACTTTCAATTGAAAAAGTTCGCGCCTTTTGTTCATGAGAATAATATAGTCAGTATCGTCGAAGAACTTGAAAATGCCATGTACCACATCGAGCGTAATGGAAATTCAAAAATCATTTTAACAGATCTCTCAATTAAATTGACCCGACTCTTACATCGTAAAGCAGCCTAAAGGTCATTCCTGTTTGCCCAAAATCAAAAGAAGACTATGGAAACTTTTTTCAACAATACCGCAGAAATTTTACTTCTAGTATTTATGACAATTACGTTCTTACAAAGCGGCATAGATAAGATCATTGACTGGAATGGAAACCTAAGTTGGCTTAAGGGACATTTTGAAAAAACACCCTTGAGAACTATGGTGCCTTTTTTGTTGGCAACAGTCTTGCTCGTTGAAATGATCGCTGGAGTATTGTGTGGAATTGGGTTTTTTCAACTCTTCACTTACGGTGGACGGGAAATTGCTTTTTATGGGGCAATTGCATCATGCGTTTCTCTTTTAATGTTGTTGTTCGGTCAACGTGTTGCAAAGGACTATGAGGGCGCCAAAACTATTGCTATTTATTTTATTCTTGCCGTATTCTTGGTTTTTTTGCTCCAGCATTAAACTAAAAATGCCGCAACCTAAGGGTTGCGGCACTCATTACCTCAAACTAGTTTTAAGGTCTAGTTTTTATATTTATCATTCAAGATTTTTACGATTTCTGCAGTAAGGTCATTCGCATCGGTACCATATAATACACTTCCCCCATCTCCTCCGCCTAAAACGTAAGTATAACCATTTGCCTTTCCGTAAGCCTCGATTTCTTTCTTCACTTTGCTAACCATACTATCCATCTCAACTTGACCAGATGCTTGCAATTCCTGGTCCTCTTGTTGTAACTGTTGTCCTATGAATTGAGCTCGTTGTTGAATTACACCGTATTCTTCTTGGGCTTTCTTTTGAGACATTTTTTGCGCCTTCAGTTGAAATGCTTGCGCCTCTATTTGGTATGCCTGCGTTATACTATCCCTCTTCTTGCTCAAAGTTTCAGCCTTAGTTTTGAATTTGGCCTCGATATCAATTTTTTCTTGATACTCATCCATCAATTTAATGTTGTCGACATAGCCTATTTTTTGCTGCTGACAAGATACAATGGTCAATACTAATAAAGCCAATGATAATTTTTTCATGCTCTGTTTTTTTAATCCCGTAAAAACGGAAATCTTATTTTTAAAGTTGCGCAAAAATAGGAAAGCTTTTTGAATCTAGTTCAATTTTAAGTCAAGAAGCGAGCCATAGAATAAAATCATTATGATTGCTGCAGTTCCTAAAGAAAGTCTCGCAGTTAATCCAAATAAGAAAAATTTATGGGTGATTTCTAATAAAATTGATATTATCTATGGAAAAGCGCTGCCTAGAGACCATCTTATTTCAAGATAAATTCTCTTTTAAGTGGATTTTCAGCCAATTCTTCAAAAGTGTCTTAAATGGCTTTAAAATAAGAATCAGCCTTTTTTTAGAATGTAAATGACGGAGGAATACTCTTTTGTTCTCCACGCGCTTATATTTGACCAAAGACCTCTAAAAAAAGCTCGGAACAAAATCAGAAAACCTGATTTACCAGATTTGTATTTTTCAGAAAGTAAAGAAACATAAAACGCATCGAAAATCATGGGCTTCGTTTCCACCAATCGAATGTTGTGTTTTCCAAATAGCTCTTTAATCGCATTCTTCGAAAAATGCCATAGGTGTCTTGGCACGTCATAAGCCGCCCAATATTCTTTATAATACCTAGCATCGTTTGATTTAAAATTGGGGACGGCAATTACAAGACTTCCTTCTTCTTCCAAGTGCCAAATAATTTTCTGCATTTGATTTTCTAAATCAGGTAAATGTTCAAGAACATGCCATAAAGTAATAACGTTAAACTTTTTTTCCGGCAAAGATTCAATACTGGGCAAAAGATTGATACGTTTCTCGTTTGCGCGCATTCTAGCGCCATAATTTGGCTCAACACCTTCTATGCTCCAGCCCTTCTTTTTTGATGCTAACAGAAAATCTCCGGTTCCTGCGCCAACATCTAAAAGGCTTTTATCTCCCTTTGCCTGTTTTGTAATTATCGCTACTTTTCTACTTAAACTGTACCTTTTAATAATTTGGTAGATCTTCTCCTCAAATGTCTTATTGGCATCGGTGTGCGAAATATAGCTATCGCCTTGATAGTAACTATCAAGGTTTTTAGGTTGTGGTCTTGTGACCAACATATCAAGGTCTTCGTCTTGAAATAGCTCAAATTCATCTCCGGAAATTGAAAAGTCTTTAGTTTTTAAAAACAGTTTCATTGTCGTTATTGGGGCTAGATATTTCTTCTTTAGAATGCGAAGATAATTCAAATTGACCAAGGCCGGAACTTCGTAACAGCCTTAATCTATTTCTAGAAAATTTTTGGTGTCCGTATCCCTATTATGTGCAGGGTGACGATTCATTGTTCCACGTGGAACATCCTATCTATCTGCCCATAAAAACAAGCAATACACTAATATCGGAAGGAGAGACTCCGCTAATTCTTGAAGCCTGCGATATGTTTACTGGACGAATTGCCTCCAATTTTTCTCTAGCCTCAAAAGAAAGAGATTTCAACTTTGAATAATCAAAGTTGTCAGGGATTTTTACATTTTCCAGGCGGTGTAGCTTGTCCGCATTAACTTTCTCCTTTGCAATATAGCCCGAGTATTTCACTTGAATTTCTGTTTGTTCTAGTACCTCTCTGTCCAACTCATTTTCATGAACAAACTCTGAAACAGCGTCTAACCCTAACATATGCTTCATAGTAACCTTTGGTCTGGAAAAGGCCTTGTACATCTTATCCGATTGGCTTACCAGAGCAGAGTCAACACTTTTCAAGATGGGATTAATGTCCTCTGGAAGAACGCTAGTGTCTTTAAAGAACTTTACAAAAGCATTTGACTTTCGTTCTTTCTCTTCCATGCGTCTTAGCCGATCTTCTCCAGCGAGGCCAATTGCAAAACCTTTTGGAGTTAGTCTCAAGTCAGCATTATCTTGGCGCAATAAGGTTCTATATTCCGCCCTAGATGTAAACATACGATAAGGTTCTTCAGTCCCTTTTGTAATCAAATCATCTATTAGAACCCCTATGTATGCCTCATCTCTTTTAAGCACGAACGGCTCTTCTCCATTTATTTTTAAATGAGCATTTATCCCAGCCATCAATCCCTGTGACGCGGCCTCCTCGTAGCCTGTAGTTCCATTTATTTGTCCAGCAAAATAAAGGTTATTTACCACCTTAGTTTCTAGCGTATGCTTTAATTGAGTAGGTGGAAAATAATCATACTCAATCGCATATCCTGGTCTAAAAAATTTAACGTTCTCAAAACCAACCACGGAACTTAAAGCCTTAAACTGGACATCCTCAGGAAGGGAAGTAGAAAATCCATTTACATACACTTCAACCGTATTCCAGCCTTCTGGTTCAACAAACAACTGATGCCTATCCTTATCGGCAAACCGATTTATTTTGTCCTCTATGGAAGGGCAGTATCTAGGCCCTATACTCTTAATCCGTCCATTAAACATCGGCGACCGTTCAAATCCCTCTTTGAGCAAATCGTGAACCAACGGACTTGTGTGAGTCATATAGCAATCGCGCTGTTGTTCCAAAACCGGCATGTCCAAATAGGAAAATTTTTCCGGTCTTTCGTCCCCCGGCTGCACCAGCATCTTAGAATAGTCAAGAGAACGGCCGTCAACTCTTGGCGGAGTGCCCGTTTTCATTCTACCACTATCAAAACCGAAATCTGTGAGTTGTTCTGTAATTCCAGTTGCCGCTTTTTCACCGGCCCGACCACCGCCAAACTGCTTTTCTCCGATATGAATCAATCCGTTCAAGAAAGTACCATTAGTCAATACTACAGCTCGGCCTCTAATATCCACTCCCAGAGAAGTCCGTACCCCAGTCACTCTCTCGCCCTCAACCAAAAGACCCTCTACCATCTCTTGATAAAAATCACAATTAGCAGTATTCTCAAGAGCCAATCTCCATTCCTCCGCAAACCGCATTCTGTCATTTTGAGACCGCGGACTCCACATTGCAGGGCCTTTGGATTTATTCAGCATCTTGAACTGGATAGCTGACTTGTCGGTAATGAATCCACTATATCCTCCTAAAGCATCTATCTCTCTTACAATCTGGCCCTTGGCAATGCCACCCATAGCAGGATTACAGGACATTTGCCCAATAGTCTGTAGGTTCATGGTGACCAGTAGCGTTCTAGACCCCATATTCGCGGCTGCGGCTGCGGCCTCAGCTCCAGCATGGCCACCACCTACTACAATAACATCATATTCTCTTTCGAACATCTATTCAAATTCGGTCACTGTTCCACGTGGAACATTTTAATTTTTTCGTCTTCCTTAGCTCGCATTACCATCTGTTGCTCTACAGCCTTGTCATTATATCCCAATAAATGCAACAACCCATGCGCCATAACTCGTCTCAATTCCGTGTCAAACGTAACTTTATACTTAACCGCATTCTCTCTAACTCTTTGATATGAAATGAAAATATCACCTCCGATATCATTACCTGAAGAATAGTCAAAACTAATAATATCAGTAAAGGTGTCGTGCTTTAAGTATTGCTGATTTATCTTTATAAGATAGGCATCATCACAGAAGATGAAGCTTACTTGGCCCAGGTTTGCCCCCTCAGAAACAACTATCCTACGTATCCAGTTAGAATATCTAGTTTCACCATCGATTGTGAAGTCGCCTTCATAGTGATACTCAATCATCATTTTCAAAATAATCCTTAACCCTACTCTTGAAATTTTGGCGCAAAGGTAAGGCTTGTCTATTTAAAATTTCAATTTCATTGTGGTAATCCTCCAGTTGTTGAGGCTTGGTGGTCAATGGATTGGTGAAAAGAACATTATTCGTACTCCCTTCCCGTTCCGACTTTTTACCCTGCCTCATCGCAGCCTTTTCCAATTTTAACAACTCATACTGAATGGTATTTATCTTATTCCGGCCTTGCTGTGTGATACCATTTTCTAGAAGATCATTCTCAAAACTCTCCATCTGTCGAATCAACTTCTCCCCAAGTTTCCTATCACTCAAATTTATCATATTCTGCAACTGCGCTTCCAATTGCTCACGTATCATTTGTTGTTCCTTGTAAATCTCATAAATCTCTTTTAACTCCATTTCACTTGGTCCCTTCTGACCTCCTTGGCCACCTAAACCATCTTCTCCACCCTTATTCCCACCTTGTCCTTTACCTTTGCCATTATCGCCTTGACCTTCACTCCCCTCATTAGATTCGCCGGATTTTCCATTCTTGCCTTCTGATTCACCTTTCATTCCTCCTTGTCCGTCACCCCCTTTCATACCTTCCCCAGCCGTCTTCTCTTTCCCTGATTTGGGCATTCCTTGTCCCTGCTCTCCCTTCCCCCCCATTTTTTCCTTCAGCTCTCCCTGGCTCTTAATGATATCAGGTAATTGAAATCCCTGACCATCTCCTTCTCCTTGCCCCGATTTCATGCTTTCTTGCATATTATCAAGGATATTTGCCAGAAAATCAGAGAGCTTGTTAGAGGCATTCAAAATGTATTTTTGGTAGGATACTCCTTGGTATATTTGACTTTCGGCTATACTCTCTAGTGCTTTATCTGTATTATAATAAACCTCCGTAATTTGTTCATTAACAAACTCCGAGAGTTCAGCTCTACGAAGTGATAGCGAAAACAGACTGTCATCTACATGCTCAAACAGCTTTCTTAGTTCTTGCTGCTTCTTAATACCTTCAGAAAACTGTAGTATATCTAAATCCACATCTTCCAAGCTATCAAAAAGGTTTTCCTGTTTAAATGAGAAGGTGACGAGGTTATCCAAAATCTGGCGTAACATTTCAGCATCTTCGGTAATAGAAGACCCTCCCCCTCCACCAGCGGCAGACTGTTCGAGCTGCTCGCTCATCTCCTTCATCTTCTGAGCAGCTGATTTTTGCTTTTTTTGCGTGTTCCTGTCGTTTTCACCTTTCTCCTTGGATTCTGAGGATTGCCCCTCTTCGTTCTTCTCAATTTCTTCCAAAGCACCCTTCTGATCTTCTTTTATTGAAGTCTCCTTAGATTTGTCGATATTGATGTCAAGAGGTTTTTTCAAATCCTCATTGTCCTTTCTTAACTCATCTAACTCCTTCGAAAGTTCTTCAAAATCCTTATTCAATTTTTCTTGATCCTCCTTTTCATAGTCCTGCCCGAAGTTCTCATCTGATAACTTCTTCTGTTCATCAGCCTGTTTTTCTAAATCCCTAGCTAATTGAGCCACCTTTTCTGTAACATAATACCGTTTAGTCAATTCCAAAAGTTGCTCAAGATTGCGCTCGCTATTTTGCTGCTTCTTGCTAAGCTCTTCCAAACGCTTCGTTAGCTCTTCTTTGTCGATTTTGTCCGCTATCTTATTTAGCTCCTCTAATAATTTTTCATTCTTTTTGGCCTCAATTTCCTGACGCTCCAAACGCTCTTTTAGCAGTTTATTGAGCTCATCATTCTTCTCACCCCTCTCCAAATTCTCCTTTAACCGCTTACTAAACTTCTGCATCATGTTCTCCTGCCTTTTCTGCTTTTGGAGAAAATCTTTGATCTGCGTTTGGTCGTTGAAATTGAGCTGTCTTTTTTCCTTTTGCCCTTTGTTGATTTCCTTTAAAGTTTCCTTTTGCTCTTTAAGTTTCTCCAACGACTTATCCATATTGTTGATGAGAGACTGTTGTGATTCCAGGTCTTTCTTCTTCAGCTCATCCGCATCGAGCAAAAGCGTTGTAAAAATCTGACTTTTAGACGATTTCCCCTTGTGAATCTCATCGTTATCCGTAACCACAAAATAAAGACTATAATTAACCCCAGGCTCAAGGTCCAGTCCAGAAGGAAAAGTATAATAAAACTGGTTAAAGTTGGAATTCGGGCTACCAATGGGAATGCTCTGGGTTTTCTCTGAATCATCCGTAGGATAATAAATCAATTTTATGTTCCGTACACGATAGTCATCCGTTGCCTCTCCAGAATAGAAGGACACATTGGGGTTCAGAGAATCAAGAACCTGTTTGACCTTTATAGATGGGTAAGCATCTTTGATAACATCAAAGTCATATACCAAACGTTCATAGTCCGAAATATTCTCATTCGATGTAGAAAGTTCATAGGTTAAATCCGCATATACCCTTTTGGACAATTCAAAGCTATTGGTCTCTCTCATAAATGTCACAGAGGTGTCCGGTGTAATTAAGTTAACCTGCTCTGCATTCTTACCAGCTATTTTCCACGTTACCTTTGTCCCTTCTGGGAAAACAGCGTTGCCAGTGCTCTTTAAAACCTCATTCTTTCGATTAGTATATACCGGGTAGTTTAAAACCATCTCAAAATTCTCAATAGAGGGGGTCTGAAGCGCATTCAAACGATAGTTCCGTGATTTTACCCCGTTTGCTGTGAAGAAAAATTCGGTTGACTCCAAAGGTGGTGAAAGTGTATACTGATATGAGCCATTCTGCTCTTGCAACTGCAATCTTTTACCGCCAATCTCAATAAAAACAATTTCCGGTCGTACATCCCCCTCAACACCGACTTCAATCGTATACGATCTGTCGTTTAGTACGTTCAGGTCATTCGACAGCAATTTAAAACCAAAAGGAGCCGGCTTTTCGTATGCCATGTCATAATTTACAATTCGCTCCGTGGAACCGAAGAATTCTTTCACGTCTCCACCTATCCAAATCAACCCAAAAAGCAATAGTGGAATTGCAAAGTACTTTATAAACCTCAGATTTTCCTTGAAATCAATCGCCTTAACAAAGGGAATAGGTTTCATCTCCTCTGAACGTTTCTCAATGCTAGCCAGTAACAATTCAGATTGCTCCTCGTTCTCTGCAAGTTCTAAAAGGTTATATAGCCTGTCATCCACATCAGAAAAGTGCTTCCCAATCAGCAATGATGCCTGTTTGTTGCTAATGCCTCTCTTAATTTTAAATAAGTAAAACAATGGGGTAAGTATGTACTTATACAAAAGAAGGAGTTCAACCCCAGCAAACAGGAGTAAAAGAATCAAACGTCCAGTAGAACTTAGCCATAAAAAATACTCTACGGCCAGAATTATAAAAAAAAACACCAACCCAAGGGCTAAAAATACCAAACCCCCTCCCATTAGTATCTTCGCATAGTACCTTCTGCTAAACTCAGCCAGCTTATGCTGTATGTTCTGATAACTATTCAATTAATTTATATTTGAGACCAAGATACCCGATATCCCAAATTTAAACATCAAATTCTTGTTAAAAGGTTGCTATATGGCTATTTAAAGATTCAAATACCACAAGAAACTCGAATTTTTAAAAAAAGTCCCGACAAGGAAACCAACAAATGGACATGATATTTCCAAGACCACATTTTATATCTTTGCTGCCTAAATCTAATGGTTCATGAATGAAAATGTCCGCGTTCGTTTCGCTCCAAGTCCTACAGGCCCTTTACACATTGGCGGTCTGCGCACAGCGCTATTTAATTATCTGTTCGCAAAACAGCATAATGGAGCGTTCATACTTCGTATAGAAGACACTGATCAAAACAGATATGTTGAAGGTGCTGAACAATACATCATAGATTCTCTAAACTGGTGCGGTATTCCTTTTGACGAAGGACCCGGCAAAGAGGGAGGATTTGGGCCCTATAAACAAAGTAAGCGCAAACATCTTTATAAACACTATGCTGAAGAGCTAGTGGAAAATGGCCATGCCTATTACGCCTTTGACAGTTCCGAAACATTAGACTTCCATAGAAAGGACCATGAGGCAAAAGGAAAAACCTTCATATATAATTGGCACAATCGATTAAAGTTGGTTAATTCTCTTTCCCTTTCGCCACAGGAGACTAAGCAACGGCTAGATTCCGGCGAGGATTATGTCATTCGATTTAAATCACCCGAAGGGGCAAACCTAGTATTACATGATATTATCAGGGGCGAAATTCATATTGATACTAACATTCTTGATGATAAAGTGCTCTTTAAAGGTGATGGAATGCCTACTTATCACCTAGCAAATATCGTTGATGATCATCTAATGGAAATCACTCATGTAATTCGAGGTGAGGAATGGTTACCTTCTTTAGCGTTACACCAATTACTTTACAATGCTTTTGGGTGGGAAGCACCTCAGTTCGCACATTTGCCCTTGATTATGAAACCCGTTGGGAAGGGTAAACTAAGTAAGCGAGACGGAGAGAAAATGGGGTTTCCCGTATTTCCCTTATCATGGAAAGAGTCTCAAGGCTACCGTGAAGCAGGTTATTTTCCAGAAACCGTTGTTAACTTCTTAGCTCTATTGGGATGGAACCCAGGAACTGAAAAAGAAATCTTTAGCTTACAAGAATTAGTTTCAACCTTTAGTCTGGAACGAGTTCATAAATCAGGAGCTCGCTTTGATCCCGATAAGACTAAATGGTATAATCAGCATTACCTGAAGGAAAAAAGCGATGCCGCCTTGGCGTCCACATTCTGTAATCAATTAAACGACAAAGAGATTCCTCAAGAAAAATGGAATGAAAGTTATGTTGAGAAGGTAGTTGGCCTCATAAAAGAACGCGCTGCTTTTGTGTCGGATTTTTGGGAACTGTCACATTACTTCTTCGTAGCTCCTGTATCCTACGATGAAAAAGCTGTTAAAAAACAATGGAAAGAAGACACCTCCGATATTATGAACCAATTGGTATATCTATTTGAAGGTATTACCGATTTCTCTTCCCAAAACGTTGAGCAACAAGTAAAATCATGGATTTCGGCCGAAGAGCTTTCTTTCGGTAGGGTAATGGCTCCACTTCGTCTTGCTCTAGTCGGGGCGCTACAAGGCCCTCATGTTTTCGATATCTTGGAACTCATCGGGAAAGAAGATAGTATTGCCAGAATTAGAAAGACTATTTCGACCTTAGGATAGGTACTTCCAAACCCTATGTCGTGTCCTTGCATATGGTTTTCGGTAATTCTAGGTCCTTGGGCCGTTTTGTAACATTCTTTCCAAAAACCCTACACATATAGTAAACTCTCACTATATTCATTAACTAAAATTTAAAAAACACTCTTATGGGCAATTTTTTCTTCATACCGATTATTTTTCTGGGACTAATCGTTTTAATCTCAGCCTTCTTCATTGTCAAACAACAGACCGCTGTCATAATTGAACGCTTTGGTAAATTCCATAGCATTCGACAATCAGGTTTGCATCTAAAAATTCCACTAGTTGACCGCATTGCAGGAAGGTTAAGTTTAAAAATCCAACAGTTAGACGTAATTATCGAAACTAAAACATTGGATGATGTGTTTGTACGTTTGAAGGTATCCGTACAATACAAAGTCATTAAAGACAAGGTCTATGATGCCTTTTACAAATTAGACTATCCACACGATCAAATTACCTCATATGTGTTTGATGTTGTAAGAGCAGAGGTTCCTAAAATGAAACTTGATGATGTATTCGTTCGAAAAGATGATATTGCCATTGCTGTAAAATCAGAATTGAACGAGGCCATGATGACGTATGGTTATGACATTATCAAAACACTTGTTACAGATATAGACCCTGATGCTCAGGTAAAAGAAGCCATGAATCGTATCAATGCTTCGGAGCGTGAAAAAATCGCCGCGCAGTTCGAAGGTGATGCAGCGCGCATCCTTATTGTAGAAAAAGCAAAGGCGGAAGCCGAAAGTAAGAGATTGCAGGGGCAGGGTATCGCCGATCAACGTAGGGAAATCGCTCGTGGTTTGGAAGAGTCCGTTGAAGTATTGAATAAAGTAGGCATTAATTCTCAAGAAGCTTCGGCGCTAATTGTTGTTACACAACACTACGATACATTACAATCCATAGGGCAAGAAACCAATAGTAATCTAATTTTACTTCCGAACTCTCCGCAAGCTGGTAGTCAAATGTTAAATGACATGGTGGCTAGCTTCACCGCAAGTAATCAAATTGGAGAAGCCATGAAAAAAAATAAACCTAAAAAATTAGAATAGTAAAGAATTCTTAGTGAAAAGCCCACGTTCGTATTTGAATGTGGGCTTTTTTGTTTTAGGGCCAATTAATGACCTCTTGTGCATTTTAGACAAGCGCTTGAAGTGTTACATTGCCTTGACATCAAAAAGCCCTGAGACAGCTTTAAAAAAGGGCCTTCCTTATAGAAAATACCGATTGACATATTTTAATCTATAAGAAAATTCTATCTCAACTTTTTTGCTGGATTTTAGCCCAAGAATCCCGCAAACCAACTGTTCTATTGAATACCAATTTCTCCACGGTCGAATCTGGATCAACACAGAAATAACCTATACGCTGGAATTGCACTTGGTCACCAACGTTAGACTCTTTTAGGCTTGGTTCTAAATACCCAGTAATGACCTCTAAGGAATTCGGATTCACAAATTCTAAGAAATCCTTGTCTTTATGAGTATCTGGGCTTTCATCTGTAAACAAGCGATCGTACAAACGAACTTCAGCTTTCAAAGCGTGCTTTATAGATACCCAATGCAGAGTACCCTTCACTTTTCGCAAACTTTCTTCAGTTCCGCTTCCGCTTTTACTTTTTGTATCATAGGTACATTGTACCTCTATTACATTTCCATCGGCATCTTTTGTACAGCTCTCCGCCTTAATGATATAAGCATTCTTAAGTCGCACTTCTTTTCCCAGCTTCAAACGAAAGAACTTCTTATTGGCCTCTTCCCTGAAATCGGCTTTTTCAATATATATTTCCCTTGAAAATGGAACTCTTCTGGAACCTGCACTTTCATCCTCCGGATTATTCTCCGCGTTCAACCATTCTTCCTCTCCGTCTGGATAATTCATAATGACCACTTTCAGCGGATCTAACACCCCCATTACCCGCGGTGCTATCTTATTCAAATGATCCCTTACCTGAAACTCCAACAGTGAAACATCAATTAGATTATCCCTTTTGGCAATCCCGATAGTATCCGCAAAGTTTCTAATAGACTCTGGGGAATACCCTCTTCGCCGTAGACCGGAAATAGTTGGCATACGCGGATCATCCCATGATGTAACCACGCCTTCTTCAACCAATCGGGCCAACTTTCTTTTACTTACTACGGTATGGCTTAAGTTTCTTCTTGCAAATTCCCGCTGCTTTGGACGTACTTTGCTCGAATCAACTACATGGTTCAAAAACCAATCGTACAACTCCCTGTGCATTGCGAACTCCAATGTACAAAGTGAATGCGATACTTGTTCAATATAATCGCTCTCACCATGCGTCCAGTCGTACATGGGATAAATACACCAATCGGTATTTGTTCGATGATGTGACTTATGCAATACACGATACATAATAGGATCACGCATCAACATATTCGAAGAGTCCATATCGATTTTGGCACGTAACACATGCTTTCCCTCTTCAAATTCCCCAGATTTCATTCTCCCAAACAACTCCAAATTTTCCTCTACGGAACGATTTCGAAAAGGACTTTCAATTCCGGGCTCCGTAGGTGTTCCTTTTTGGGCCGCCATTTCCTCAGACGTTTGACTATCTACATAAGCCTTCCCATCCTTTATCAAAAAAACCGCCCAATCATAGAGTTGCTGGAAGTAATCAGACGCATACCGTTCGGTATCCCATTTATATCCCAACCATTCCACATCGCGCTTAATCGCATCTACATACTCCTGCTCTTCTTTTGCCGGATTGGTATCATCAAACCTAAGGTTTACAGGCGCGTTATAACGTAAACCCAGGCCAAAATTCAAACATATCGAACTGGCATGGCCAATGTGCAAATATCCATTAGGCTCAGGTGGAAAACGAAAACGAAGGGCCTCCTTGGGAAACCCATCTTTTAGGTCCTCTTCGACAATATGCTCCAAAAAATTCAACGATCTTTCCGACTCGCTCATAGGTTGATTTTTAGAATTTACAAAAGTAGCAAAAAAGCCCTGAACACAGACGATAAAAAAGCCTCGCCATACAAATACCCGCATTTCACAACAACTTTCTTTCCTGATACAACATTATATTCCATAGGTGACAATTAAAAGACATATTTGTTGTTCAATACTGATTAAAGACAAATTTAGGCGGAAATGGGCGTTATCCGCAATTTAAAACGATTCGCCTATCCGTTTTATCGAGACCCAAATCTGATAGAACTGTAGTGACGAAAAAACTACGACTACTTATGAGACCAAAACTAGTAACTCCCCTTCGTAATTTTCTGGCAACCGCTTTTTTCATCGTCGCCCCACAAGTGTTTTCTCAAATATCAGTGAAACCGCCCGAGCCAGCACCAAATCCAAGTGGCTCAACATGGACTGCCATCTGTGCAGGTGTGGGAGGGTTTAATCAGTACTACGCCAAAGTCAGTTGGGCGGGAATAGCAAATGCGGATAATGAATTCATACTAGAGCTCTCAGATGCTAGCGGTGATTTTACAAATGCCGTAGAGCTTGGAAGAGAAGGAGATCAAAATACAAACAACCCCAAAGAATTCGACATGGAGTTTTCAATTCCAACGACAACAAGGGGTGATGGGTACAAAATGCGAGTAAGAAGTACGAGTCCTGCCGATGAGACAGAATCAGACAACGCCTATAGCATGTATTATATGGATGTGACTACTAATCTAAATATTAGTGAGTTGGGTGATGGTGTGCCTCCTGGTAGCGTTTGTGCGGCTAGCTCTCTCACTTTACAAGTAGATAATATTCCTAATCCTGAAACTTATCAATATATCTGGTACCGAAGTGGTACTAAGTTGACTTCTGAAGCTGGCCATACCTTGAACATTACGCAGTCTGGAATGTACCAGGCCTTTATCTACTATGGCGATGTCTGCACGGGGTCCGGAAATACAGATTCCAATATCGTCACCGTCACCGTTGGAACAACTGGGCCGGGCATAGGAATTACCCCACCAAGCAAAACCGCTTTGTGTGTAGGTGAAACCGAAACCTTGACAATAGATACAACCGACCCTTCGTGGAGCTACCAATGGTACAAAGACGACGTAGCTATATCTGGGGCCACAGCGACCAGTTACCTAGTGGATGCCAGTGTAACAGGATTTGAAGGTGATTATCAAGTAGAGATTTCAGCTATTGGTATTTGTACACAGCGCTCAGCTGCCGTTACTATCACTAATGCCGATAGCTTTACGGTTACCAGAGATAACCCAGCAAATATTGTAGTATTGCCTTCTGGCCCTGAAACCCTAAGTGTAACAACAAATGCTGTTTCACCCACTTACAAATGGTTTAGAAACAGTGCTGAAGTTTCCGGGGCGACTAGTAGCACACTTGATATTACCCAAGACGGAACGTATTATGCCGAGGTTACGCAAGCGGGTGGAACTTGCCCAGGCACCATAAAGAACTCGGAAACCACCGTAGCAGTAGTTCCAGCCTCCTTCGAAGTCATCATCGACTATGATGCAGCTTACACCCCGTGTGTAAACACAAATACTATTTTGGAAGTGACAACCATCAACGCGGTTGCCAGTGACGGTAGTAAAACAGATGTTACAACACAACTGGAAACATCCTTTGCCTATCAGTGGCAAAAAGATGGAACTGATATTTCAGGGTCGACTGGCCAGAGTATTAGTTTGACCAGCACCTCCGAAAACGGGAGTTATACCGTCGATGCCATTCTTAATACGTATAACGAGACCTCCAATATGTTGCCCCTTCAGTTATTGACTAGCGAAACGGTAACCATAAACAGTACAAGTACCATATATTGTAATTCATCTGATACCATAACCATAAGTACAGGCACTGATCTTAGCACGGAAACTTTCCGTTGGGAGATGGATGGTGCGTCAACGAATACCACTGATACTGCACTAGCCGTTACATCACCTGGAACATACCGTTTGGTACTGAACAAGGATGGGTGTGACCTCATCTCAAATGAAATTGATATCACCACACTTGATCCCAATCTTATCACTTTGGATGTGGACGGTGATGTTATCTTTCCTGAAGGAAGCTCGCAAACCGTTCGAGCAAGTGGTGGAAATTCATACCAGTGGTTTGACAGTAACAATACCTTGATGAGTAGTGACGACGCTATGGTTTTTACGGAAGAAGGAGAATTCCTCTTGGTAGCGACCATTGACAATTGCGAAGTCTCTAGAACAATTACGGCCGCTTATCTTGACTTGTTCAATGTTCCCAATGTTATAACGCCAAACGGCGATGGGGCAAATGACTTATGGGTCATTCCTAATTCCTATTCAAACAAACAGGATGTTCGCGTTATTATTTACAACAACAAAGGCATTGAGCTAGTAAATGAAAACAACTATCAAAACAATTGGCCTCAATCGTCTATGACGTTCGCCGCACAGAATATGGTATTTTACTATGTCATAAAAAATAATACTGAAACATTAAAACAAGGTACAATAACCGTTATTCGATAATAATCACCAAGAATGAAACTACGAAACCTTATAGCGCTATCCTTGATTGCCTTCTTGTCGTTAACTCTGGTTAACGCTCAAGAAGATGATCCTATCCTTCCTTATAAGGTAGCTCCTCAAAACCTGTTGAAGTTCAATCGTTTCTTGATTAACCCAACTTTTACAACGGTTCGGGAGGAAAATTCATATATCAATCTTTTACATAGAAACCAATCGGTACAATTTCAGGATAACGACCAAACCTACTTTCTCAGTTATAGTGGTCGTATGGGAGATCGAAGTGGTTTGGGGCTAAGCCTCTACACCCAAAAGATAGGTCCTATTCAAAATATTGGTGTTTTGGCCAACTATGCCTACGGCATCAAACTTAGTGATAAAAGTAACTTCACCTTTGGTGGAAACCTAGCCTACTACAGCAGTGGTCTAAATAGAAATGCCATTGATGTCGTCGACTTGAATGACTTTAGGCTAAACGGAACTGAAGATAGTAACATATTATCATTTCAGCCCGGTTTTAATCTTTCCTATGGACAATTCGATTTTGGTGTATTCGCCGAAAATCTTTTCGACTATAATTTAAAAACCAGTGAAACCCTTACGGATTTCAAGGACAAAACCTATTCAGCCCATCTTCAATATACGCATCCATTCAAAAATGGAAGCGGCGTTCTAGAAAATGCACGTGTAATGCCTCTGGCCCGTGTTCGAATGAACGCTCAGAATGGGTCGATTGCTACAGAAGGACAAGACCTTTCTTATGGAGGGAGCTTAATTTTAGACCTCCCTAAATTAGGATGGCTACAAGGAGGCTATGATACTTTTTATGGTGCATCTGCCGGGGCCGGTTTCAATCTTAATAGGAGATTGTCGCTTGGTTACACCATGGAAAAGGGCTTTGGAACGGATTTTAACAATTTGGGCGTAACGCATGAAATTTCTTTTGCATACTCATTCACCCCTAACCTAACCGAAGATAGGGTGATGCTGGAAGCGGACGATGAGTTGGTTGAAAACAACGAGCTGGAAAATGATGCTCTCGCCACAAATGACGAATTGGAAGAATTAAAGAAGAAACTTGCCGAAAACGAAGAGGTTTTAGCGGAGTTGATGTATCGTCAAGATTCTTTAGAGTCTAGTCGTCAAGGCGATTTAGAGCGTCGTTTTGAAATGGTAATGCGCATGGTTCGTAATGAAACCAAAGGGCAAAGACCCGATTTAGAGAAGAGGGCAGAAGATCTATTCTTAACTGGTAAGGCCTCGCAAACAAGTGTCGCCAATAACTCAGGCCGTAATAGTAGCACAAATCCCGTTTTACAAAGAGAACAAGACGCGACGAGTGCTCAAGACAATACAAGAAGCGAAGATTATACTTCAAAACCGAATCTTGAGAAGGGCCAAAACAATGTCTCTAAACCTAAGACTTCAGCCTTGGCCGTTCAAGACAACACTCGAAGTGCCGATTACCAGACCACAACCAGTAGAAAAGCCATTAAGAGTAGAAAATTTAAAAATCTTGACGGGGTAAATGATGGTTACTATGTGGTAGCAAACGTATACAAAGGTGGGAAGTATATGGATAAATTTATGAATACCCTTAACGACCAGGGATTCAACTCTGATTATATCGACAACCCAAACAATGGCTTGAAATACGTCTATTTGCAACGGTATGACACTTGGGGAGAAGCAGCCGAAGCCTATAAAAGTAATATGAACGGTGCTTACCATGATGACCTTTGGATTATGAACGTTGATAACCGTTATACAAATGAGCGGTACGCAAGTAATGTTGACAAGCTTCAGCAAAAATCATCAAAATACACCACCGATGTACCAGAAAAAAATGTGGTAGAAAAAGACAAAGTAGCACGAATCGATCTCAAATCACGCACCTATAAAATTGATGGTTTGGGACAAGGATACTATATTATTGCCAATGTATTTGCCAACCCCAACAATGCCAATCGATTTGTTAAGCTCTTGAATTCATATGGCCTTAGCGCCAGTTACTTCATCAACCCAGAAAATAACTGGAGGTATGTGTACTTGAAGCGTCATGAATCTTGGAATAATGCTTTAATATCTTATTATTCAAAACTGAATGATTCCTATGACGATAAGATGTGGATTATGAGAGTTAGGTCTGAAAGTATAGCATAAAACCTTATGAACTAAATTTGTGGTTCAAGTTGGCCGAAAAACGCTCGACATAGGTACCCCTAAATCTCAATCCGAATTTATCAGGATTCAAAAAATACTTACTGACCGAGAATCAAGATTTAAACATCTTGAACCTCGGTTCTTTATTTCCGACTAGCACCCCTCCATTCATTCCTATATGAGAAATTCCCTTTACGATTCTTTTTAAATTCAATCTCCCAATTAATACTAATCGATTGGACTTACAAAAAAATATCCCGAACGTAAAGCACAAAAAACTAGCTTCAAACCTCAGATAAATTCTTGCTCCTTACTTTGAATACTAACCATGGGGACTTTCTCCTTTTTTGCCTCTGGGGTGTAAAAAATCCCCCCAAGTTTTTATCAAAACCCATTTAATCCCCAAATCTCAACTAGTTGAGCTGGTATGAACAAAGACAATAAAAAACCTTGACTAACAAGGAGCCTCTCTCAGAAAATGAAATGAGGAATTCCAGACATCAAATTTTCAACAAAAAGAGCAATGTATTATGGGCTTTGATTTTCTTATTTGGCCAGGCTCCTAGATAATTGATCAATGCTCTAAGCTTGTGTCAAATACATTTTCCAAAATGGTAAGAAATTTCTGAAAACGATATAGGCAAAATTTCACTTAAAATCTATATTTAAGTTTTCCTTGTTTGTCAAAAAGTGACAAACCGAAGTACTTCATCATCATGAAAAAAAGTGATTAACTACCCTTAAAGGCATCATTTTTATCTCGAAAATTTTATATCAAATAATTGTAAAATCAAACTTAAAATGGGCGAAATACAACTGATTTTTACCCGCCTGAAGCGTATTGACTTGTTTGAAAACGTCCAATTTTCCACTCATTCCAGAGTTAGCGTATAACAAGCATATCCCGTTAATTGGTCATAAGCAAACACTCACAAACTGGGCTTTCACAACATAAAACACCTATGCTACAACAATAAATTCTAGGCCTCATAAATAAGGTTAATATTTGCTGGTACTACCGATTTATATGAGTCTCTTTTTGCGCCCAATAAATTCGGTATTACCGCTGCCGATTAACTAAGTGCTATTTGGCAAGTAAATTCAAATCTCATTTGACTAAATGCTACCAAAACTTACCAAAAAACTAGTAGTTGCCCTAGTGTTCTTGATGACTTTTGTTGGTTTCTCACAAGAGTTTACCTCATTTACAAGAACATATCCTTCAGGCGATGGCTTCAGATATCAGAACAATCTAAAGGGAGACCTCACTTTTATAGGAAATAACATTTTGAATAGGGCCGAACTACCCACAATCGGGCCAAATATTCCTTATAATAACCAAAACATAAGAATTAATGAGTGGTGGTTAAGGCCTTCCGATCACTTTAATACTGAAACCGGAGGTTATTGGAATTACAATGATTATAAGAACATGCGCTATATCGATGTGGACAGCGATACGAGCACATTCAGTTCAAGTTCATCTACCTTGACTTTAGATGATCCAAGTTGTAGCAGAATCAGATACGCGGGCCTTTATTGGGCAGCAACCTATCCTAGTGCCACTGCCAATGGAGTTGCCGCCAGCGGAAATTCCTCCGGGTCTGCAAATACAGTGCCCGTTGGACAAGGCAGACAGACGGACAACAACCAGGTTCGTTTTATGGTGCCTGGGGAACCTTATGTTGACATTACAGGGGAACTACTCTACGATGGGTTCTTCAGTACTGATCCAAACATGCAAAGAAATAGTCCGTATGCTTTTTATGCGGATGTTACCGATTTAATTACAGCCCTCCCCGATCCACAAGGAGAATATACCGTTGCCAATATTCGGGCCACCGAAGGTGTGCTTCTAGGTGGTGGTGGTTCCGCAGGAGGTTGGACCTTGGTTATCGCCTATGAAAACCCAAGTATGCCCGGTAAACTTATCACCACTTTTGATGGTTTTGCTTGGGTAAAAGATACCGACATAATACCAATCAATTATTCAGGCTTCAATACCATTCCAGCAGGCCCAGTTATTGCAGACATCGGGGCGGGTACTTTGGAAGGTGATTTTGCTATTCCAGGTGACTTTATGCGTATTCAGGCATCACAGAATACGTCTTTTAGCCAAGTGCGAGAAATCAACGGTAATCTTGATAACAACAACATTTTCAATAGCGATATTACCCTAAACGGAGCAATAACAACCAACCGTAATCCAAACAGTACCAATACCTTAGGGTATGATACTGATATGTTTCAACTACGAAACATAAGTAACAATGTAATAGATAATAACGAAACGGCCGCTACCTTCGAGTTTCGCACTACTGGTGACCAATACTACCCTTTCTTTAACTCGTTTAATATTGAAATCATAGAGCCGAACGTTGTCCTTGAAAAGAAGGTGTTTCTTCCGGGCGGATCAACTGATGCTGAAGATATTACTGGAGAAGGCGTAAACCTTGGTCAAGTTTTAGATTATGTACTTTCATTTCAAAATATAGGCAACGATGATGCGACCGGAATTGACCCAAGTAATCCTGACTACGTGCCAGGAGATAGTCAATTTCTGACGATAAAAGACATACTCCCCGTTAACGTCTCTCCTCCAAATGGACGAACTAATTTTATCCCTTCTGATTTTGTATTACCTCCCGGCATGTCGCAGCCTTCGTGGGATCCAGCAACAAGAACTTTGATATTCGAGGTTCCCAATCAGTTGGTTGAAGCAGGAAGGCCCATATATCCAATAAGAATGACTGTGCAGGTAGCTCAAAATTGCTTTGATTTCATTGATGCCTGTTCCGATCAGATTCTAAATTTAGCCTATACCACATACGCTGGGGTAATAAATGATTATAAGATTTCAGACGATCCCAGTGTTACAGATTTTGATGCTTGTGGTTTTGTTACGCCAGGAGCAACCAATTTCCTTTTGGATGACCTATCGGCATGTGCCTTTCTACGTACAGTAGAACTCTGTAACGGCACTGAAACTCTAGATGCGGGTGACGGGTTTCCGGGTTACGACTGGTATTTAGATGTTAACGAGGACCATTCAATCGATTCAGGTGACATACTAATTAACAGTGGTGGCCCAGACAATGACACCTTAACGGTGACAGAAGTAGGAACCTATATCGTGGACAAGGAGGATCCAGACCCCTGCAAGGGCTATCAAGAAATCATCCAGGTAGTTCCTTACGGAAATGGTCTCCTGCCAAATCCGGTTATTGAATATTTTAATACAGTCAATGGTGATTTAGACCCATTTAATGATGTGGCCGGTGAAATTGCCCAATGTAGTATAGATAACTCAGAATTACCCAAACTGTTCCTGTGTGGTACTAATGACAACCATCTTGTACAGGTCGGCATTCTAGAGTACCAAAGTATTGCATGGGAACAACTTGATGAAGCAAGTTGTGACCCATTGGACGGTGCGGCGAATGATGACTGCGCCAATAGAAACTTAAATTGTACTTGGAATCAAGTCGGGACAGGTGATAATTACCTGATTACAGATCCCGGTAAATATCGTCTACAAGTAGTTTATAACAATGGCTGTTCAACACGTTTTTACTTTAACGTCTTTCAGAATACTTTTGATGTGCTTACCAGCAAACAAGATATCATCTGTAGTACACCTGGTAACATAACGGTTACAAATCCCATATCCGGATACGCCTATCGTTTGATCGATGATTTAACAGATGCGGTTGTTGCTCCTTTTAGTACCACCAGTAGTTTTGATTTCACTACAGGTGAAAATGGTGGTTACCGAGTAGAAGCAACACAATTAGATGCCTCAAACCAACCAATTGATGGTGCTTGTATCTTTAGCACTGGAGTTATTGGTATTCTAGAGCGAAACGTAACCTTTGATGTGAGCGTTTTGCCCAAGACCTGTTTTGAACAGGGTTCGGTGAATATCGAAATAAACAATGCCGATCCGAACTACGAGTATGAAATTCGCTTTGATGATGGTACCCCAGCACCAGCACCTCCTACCAACGACCCTTATTTTGGGCAACATCCTGGTGGTACTTTTTTAGACCGTGAACCTGCTCAAACAGACAATGATTTTACATTTTCAGGGCTAGATGAAGGAGATTACTTCGTCATAGCTAAAACCGATGATGAATGTATTCATGTAGAACAGATTACGATTGTTGATGAAGACGACCTTGAGCTGCAGGCTTCAGTAGCACAACAGATAAGCTGTAATCCGGGCCAAATAGAAATGACGGCATCTGGTGGCGCTTCGTCCTACGCTTATGCCATTTGGAGCTATGTCGACGAGAGTAACGTCACTGTTACCTCTTATCCTGATGTTGATTCAATTCCAGATGATGCATTCACAACCGATACACAAATTGATGTACTGCTTCCAGGCCAATATACCTTTGTGGTGGTTGACCAGATAAACTGCCCTTCCTTTTCGAATATCGTAACGGTAGTTGTAGAGCCAGAGATTATCTATACTACAAGCCAGACCGACGAAACTTGCTTTGGCCAAGAAGATGGTTCATTTACGGTAAATGTAACCAATGCACAAGGAAATAGTCTGTCATATACGTTACAGTATCCAGATACAACAGAAACTAGCAACACTTCAGGAACCTTCACCAATCTGGGCCAAGGCGACTATGAAATAGCTATCATAGCCACACAAGGCAGTAATAGTTGTGAGTATATTGAGACCTTCACTATAGGTGGGCCAACATCTACAATTTCTGCTGATGCTGTAATACTTCAAGACTATACTTGTTTACCTGGTGGCACCGCAACTATTCAAGCTCAGAACGTTATGGGAGGAGTGGTACCTTACGAATATAGCATTGATGGCACAAACTTTTTTAGCGGAGTAGGCGCCGACACTTTTACAGGACTAACCGATGGAACCTACACCATTACCGTCAGGGATGCAAGCCTCTGTACTGAGGCTACCAATTCTGTAACCATAGATCCTTTAAACGAACCTACTGATTTAAGTTTCGTGTCTTCAAGCCCGATTTGCCCGGCATTAACAGCAGATGTAACGGTCACCGTAATTGACGGCAATACGCCTTTTGTTTTTGATATTATAGCACCTTCGGCAATCGCCGCAACTAGTACAACAGTAAATTCTGCAGATTTCAATGGTCTTGCGCCAGGCACTTATACCTTCAGGGTCACCGATGACAAGGGATGTTCTTATACTGAAGATTATACTATTGATCCGATAAACCAAATAACCGCAAATAGTCAACTTGATAATAATGTTAGTTGCTTTGGGTTGTCTGATGGTGCCGGTACTTTCAATGTCAACAATTTCAATACTTCATTTGATTATTCGGTATCAGGTCCTTCAACCTTTTCGGGGACAGCAGAAACATCGAATACCGTTCCTTTGACAGGTTTATCCGCAGGAACATACACAATTACCGTAACTGACAACGACACCAACTGTAGTACCACCTCTGATGTCACAATAGCCGCGCCGCCCGCCGCTTTGGTGATCAGTAATCTTGATGTCACGGACCTTAGCTGTTCGACGAGCGGGACCGTTCCCGGTTCGGTGACCATTACCGCGGCCGATGGTTGGGGAAGCTATGAATACGAACTCGAAGACCCCCTTGGAGGCACCGTTGGCCCCCAATCAACAACTTCCTTCACAGGACTGACGGATACATCCGGAGCCTATACGGTTACGGTTCGAGATGCCGGGGGATGTGAAGTGACACAGACCTTTACACTGAACCCGACCGTGGCACCCGTTCTGGCCGTTACCGCCAATAGCCTATGCTATGACAGTGCCACGGGACTGATCTTGACCGCTAACGTTACTTCCGGCGGGGAAGCACCCTTTCAATACCGCTTAAGCGGGGGAGGGGCCTACCAATCCAATCCCGTTTTTACAGGTTTGGCACCCGGAAGCCATACCGTTGAGGTAATTGACAATAAAAACTGTACCGGTTCGGCAAGTATCGACGTTTTTCCAACAATGACAGCTTCGGCCAGTTTGGAGAAAGACCTTGATTGTACCGTGACGCCGGATGCGGAAATACGTATCGACATAGCCGGGGGGAACCCGACATTCACCTATGAGGTATTCAGGGATGCGGCATCGGTACAGGCCAGTACGGCCGTGCCAAGTATACCCTTCTCCTACTTTACGACTACCGCGGGAACCTATGAGTTCGTTATCACCGATACCGAAAATTGTAATGTTACCACCAATACCGTCGTGGTCTCCGATAATAGCCCGCCTACGGTCGTGGAAGTAATTACGGAGCCTCTTTGCAACACAAGTGCGGATGGTATTGCCGAAATACAGATCAGTGGCGGGTTGCCACCGTATCAAATCGTCTTTGATGGAAGTGCCCCCTCTGCCCAAACAACCTATCCAGGTCTGGCCGACGGAACATACAACTATACCGTGACCGATGCCAAGGGATGTACCATGACCGACAGTGTCACCTTGAACGCTCCGGGAGTAATCCTTCCCGGTACCATAGACCTGATCACACAATATCGTTGCGATAACTCCTCGGCAATCATACAGGCCATCAACTATTCAGGCGGAACACCGGGATACACCTTCAGTATCGACGGGGTAAACTTCCAGACCTCCGATACCTTCAGTACCGGAATAACCGATGGAACCTACACCATTACCGTCAGGGATGCCAACGATTGTACACAACAGACACCGGCCATCGTAATCGAAGCCCTGGATCCGCCAAGCGATATCGCTTTTGTGCAAACCATGCCGACATGCCCTGCCGTAACCGCCGACGTTACCCTGACCGTTACCGATGGAACCGCACCCTATAGCTACCAAATCACCGCGCCCGCAGGAAGCGTTACCAACAATGGCAACTCCAATGTCTTCACCGCACTCGCGCCCGGAACCTATACCTTCCGGGTCACCGATGACAAGGGATGTTCCTACGAAGAGGACTATTCCGTGACCGATGTGGACCGTGTCGCCGCTATCTCACAATTGACCAATAACGTGAGCTGTTCCGGTGCCGCAGATGGGGCCTTCACCTTTACCGTTAGCGACTTTATAACAACCTACAGCTATACCGTGACCAACAGTGCAGCTGCAGTTGTCGCGTTCCAAAACAACATCAATACAATAACACCCGTACCCGTCACGGGACTCACGGCAGAAACATATACCGTAACCATAACCGACGATACCTCCAACTGCTCCGCAACAACAACGACCGTAATCCAAAACCCAACAGCGGTATTGGTGATCAGTAATCTTGATGTCACGGACCTTAGCTGTTCGACGAGCGGGACCGTTCCCGGTTCGGTGACCATTACCGCGGCCGATGGTTGGGGAAGCTATGAATACGAACTCGAAGACCCCCTTGGAGGCACCGTTGGCCCCCAATCAACAACTTCCTTCACAGGACTGACGGATACATCCGGAGCCTATACGGTTACGGTTCGAGATGCCGGGGGATGTGAAGTGACACAGACCTTTACACTGAACCCGACCGTGGCACCCGTTCTGGCCGTTACCGCCAATAGCCTATGCTATGACAGTGCCACGGGACTGATCTTGACCGCTAACGTTACTTCCGGCGGGGAAGCACCCTTTCAATACCGCTTAAGCGGGGGAGGGGCCTACCAATCCAATCCCGTTTTTACAGGTTTGGCACCCGGAAGCCATACCGTTGAGGTAATTGACAATAAAAACTGTACCGGTTCGGCAAGTATCGACGTTTTTCCAACAATGACAGCTTCGGCCAGTTTGGAGAAAGACCTTGATTGTACCGTGACGCCGGATGCGGAAATACGTATCGACATAGCCGGGGGGAACCCGACATTCACCTATGAGGTATTCAGGGATGCGGCATCGGTACAGGCCAGTACGGCCGTGCCAAGTATACCCTTCTCCTACTTTACGACTACCGCGGGAACCTATGAGTTCGTTATCACCGATACCGAAAATTGTAATGTTACCACCAATACCGTCGTGGTCTCCGATAATAGCCCGCCTACGGTCGTGGAAGTAATTACGGAGCCTCTTTGCAACACAAGTGCGGATGGTATTGCCGAAATACAGATCAGTGGCGGGTTGCCACCGTATCAAATCGTCTTTGATGGAAGTGCCCCCTCTGCCCAAACAACCTATCCAGGTCTGGCCGACGGAACATACAACTATACCGTGACCGATGCCAAGGGATGTACCATGACCGACAGTGTCACCTTGAACGCTCCGGGAGTAATCCTTCCCGGTACCATAGACCTGATCACACAATATCGTTGCGATAACTCCTCGGCAATCATACAGGCCATCAACTATTCAGGCGGAACACCGGGATACACCTTCAGTATCGACGGGGTAAACTTCCAGACCTCCGATACCTTCAGTACCGGAATAACCGATGGAACCTACACCATTACCGTCAGGGATGCCAACGATTGTACACAACAGACACCGGCCATCGTAATCGAAGCCCTGGATCCGCCAAGCGATATCGCTTTTGTGCAAACCATGCCGACATGCCCTGCCGTAACCGCCGACGTTACCCTGACCGTTACCGATGGAACCGCACCCTATAGCTACCAAATCACCGCGCCCGCAGGAAGCGTTACCAACAATGGCAACTCCAATGTCTTCACCGCACTCGCGCCCGGAACCTATACCTTCCGGGTCACCGATGACAAGGGATGTTCCTACGAAGAGGACTATTCCGTGACCGATGTGGACCGTGTCGCCGCTATCTCACAATTGACCAATAACGTGAGCTGTTCCGGTGCCGCAGATGGGGCCTTCACCTTTACCGTTAGCGACTTTATAACAACCTACAGCTATACCGTGACCAACAGTGCAGCTGCAGTTGTCGCGTTCCAAAACAACATCAATACAATAACACCCGTACCCGTCACGGGACTCACGGCAGAAACATATACCGTAACCATAACCGACGATACCTCCAACTGCTCCGCAACAACAACGACCGTAATCCAAAACCCAACAGCGGTATTGGATTTTACATTCACCAACACCGATGTTACCTGTGCTGCAAACGCAACCATTACCGTGACGCCAATAGGTGGTTGGGGTGGTTATGAATACCAATTGGAGAACACGGTTGGTCCAGCAATTGTTTATCCATATCAGACTAATAATGACTTTGCAAATGTTGCCGTCGGTTCTTATACAATTTACATCCGGGATGCAGGAAACTGCATCGTAAGCAAGCCCATTGTTATAGACCCGGCAGAAACACCAACCATTGCTGTAGACGCTACCTCGGATTATTGCTATGACGGAACAAATCAAGCCTCTTTGATAATAACAATTACAGATGGTGTCGCTCCATTTACATATAGTATTGATGGAGGTGGACAAATCGCCACAGGAGGTAATCCTTTTACAATATCAAATCTTGTTCCCAATAGTTACAACATACAGGTTATGGACGCCTATGGTT
>CAZTLZ010000007.1:0-43746 GCA_964614665.1 uncultured Maribacter sp. | reverse complement strand
CCAGCTCCAGAGCGAGGGTCAAATTCCCTTTTTTGATAACCATCATCAGGTAATTCAATAAAAGAATGATGTTGAGCAACTGTAACCAAACCTGCATTAGGAGTCACTGAACGAATATTTCTTCCTTCAGGATTACCTTTAAAAGTCATGGTTATATCGAATTCTATGTTTTTCGGAAATGCCTTTGTGCGATCTAATGCTACAGCACTTTTTGATTTATCCAACTTATATGTCCCCTGTTTACTTCGCTTTAATCGTCCGACAACATTATGGGTATCTTGTATAAGAAACTCCGTAATATCGATAATGTATTTGCCTTTCGATTCATCCTCGATTTTAAAACCTCCTAAAACAGATTTTGCAAAAGCCTGTTCAACTGACTTACGCTCCAAATCATTATCTGTCAAGGCTCTAAACTTCAAATTGGGCTGTATAAGCATTAACTTGTTTCCGGCTTTTCTAAAAAAGACAACTTGAGTGCTTCCCAATTGCCCCCTATCCAAACCAATATCATTGCTACCTATACCGCTACTTAATGAAGAAACGTAGAGAAACTCTTTTTCCAAATCTTCAACTTCTAAGTAAATCTTGTCTGTTTTCTCGTCGTATTGAAAATTAAAATATCCGTTGAACTTTTGAAAATCCTTGCTCTTATCAGCGAATTGTGCATGCGCAGATTGAACCAATAAAAAACAGAAAACTAGTAACGCCGTGTGTTTCATACTAAAATTTAATTTAACGCTAAATTTAGCTAAAATCATTTAAAGAAAGTCACTGTATATTCTTCAAGAGTTGATTTACTTATCTGATTTTAAATAGCCTTCATTTTTGCGGAATATTCGAAATCAAATGCTATTTATGCGATTTTGACATTGACAAATTATTCGAAAACCAGTACCTTTTCGTAAAGCAAATTGTATGGAAGCGACTAACAATCAAATGTTTTCTTCTTATCAAAGAAACCCTGCACTTTACGATGAAATTTATGAAAAGGACGGGCGAATAAAAGAAGTATATCAAAAACTATTCAAGATATATGGAGAACACACCATTCATGATTATATACAATTAAACGACAAGGCGAAATCTTCTTTCTTTAATCAGGGAATAACGTTTCAAGTTTATGATAAAAAAAAGACCCAAGAAAAAATATTTCCCTTTGACCTTTTTCCGCGTATAATTCCACCTTTAGAATGGGAAATTATAGAAAAAGGTTCCATCCAAAGAAGTAGGGCCTTAAACCTCTTTTTATGGGACATCTACCACGAAAAAAAAATAATCAAACAAGGTATCGTACCATTTGAATTGATTAGCACTTCGGCAAGTTACTTGGACCAAATGAACGGTCTAGATCCGCCAGGAGAAATATACAACCACATTTCAGGCACCGACGTCATCAAACACAGCGATGGAAAGTACTATGTTTTGGAGGACAATATTCGCTGTCCGTCAGGAGTAAGTTATGTTATTTGTAACCGTACCTCGTTAAAACGGGCACTTTTCGGAGTTTTCAATCATTACAATACATGCTCGGTCACCAATTATGCCGAAAATCTGCTCGACTTATTGGAAACTGTAAAACCACAGGGGGTAGATGTTCCGAATGTAGTCGTGATTACCCCTGGCATGTACAACTCTGCATTTTATGAACACTCTTACCTGGCAAAGACCATGGGTGTAGAACTCGTTGAGGGCCGAGATCTTTTTGTAGAAAATGATTTTGTATACATGAAGACTATTCGAGGGCCTGAAAAAGTGGACATCATATACCGACGTATTGATGATAGTTTCATAGACCCGTTAGAATTCAAACCTGATTCTTCTCTGGGGGTCCCAGGCCTCTTCGCAGCCTATAAAAAAGGAAATGTAACCTTAGCCAATGCCCCTGGCACTGGTGTGGCCGATGATAAAGCCGTTTATACCTATATGCCAGAAATAATCAAATATTATTTGAATGAAGAACCTATTTTGAATAATGTGCATACCTATCATTGTAGCCGACCCGATGAGCTAAAATATGTTCTAGAGCATGTTCATGAGTTGGTCATAAAACCAGTTGATGAGGCCGGAGGATACGGTATTTCAATAGGCAATAGATTAACAAAAACAGAAATTGAAAAAGTTAAGAACCAATTGATGGAAGATCCAAGGAGATATGTAGCACAACCAATTATGTCTTTGTCGGTACACCCTACCTATATAGATGACAGTAAATCTTTTGAACAACGCCATGTAGACTTGCGCACGTTTACCGTTTTGGGCAAAGATCAGGAGTTTGTGCTTAAAGGAGGATTGACAAGAGTAGCCCTTCAAAAAGGTAATTTAATTGTAAACTCCTCTCAAGGAGGAGGCTCAAAAGATACTTGGGTACTTCAAAAATAACCAGACCATATGCTTGCTAGAGTAGCCAATAATTTATTTTGGATGGGGCGCTATATAGAGCGTTCCGAACATATTGCCAGATACTTGAACGTAAATTACTTTTCTTCGTTAGATGCACCGAATGCGCAATCACAGAATCGTCAATTCGTACTTCAGTCTATGTTATTTATGGTCGGTGAACCTGTAAAGAACGAGAACGAATTACTAGATGAGGAAAAGGTGCTATATAAAATCGGTCTTGACCCTGACTTTTCGTTTTCTATACTGAACAATGTCAAACATGCAAGAGAAAATGCCAACAGTGCCAGAGATTTAATCTCAACGGAATTATACGAGGCCATTAATAAGTTTTACCACTTTGTACTAAAATATGACCCTCAGGTTTTTGTAAAAAACGGTCTTCATGATTTCACAACGAACATAGCTGAAATGACTGCAATTTTACGAGGAAAAATCAGGGGTACCCTTCTTCACGATAGCGTTTATGCGATAATCTTGATGGGTATAAATATCGAGCGTGCAACCCAGATCATCCGAATTATTAATGCAAAGTACCATGATGCCCTAGCCGCCCAAGGCAGCTATGGTGATAAATTCAGCAACAGTTTTGAATGGACTACCCTTTTAAAATGTACCGAATCATATGACATGATGCGCCGTTTTTATAAAAAAACACCCAATAGCATATCTACACTTGAGTTCTTGATATTGAATCCGAACTCTCCTAGGTCCATTATGAACAGCCTCAATCAAGTATATAAAAGTGTTAAGATTTTGGATCCTAGCAAGGCCTATAATAAAAAATCGACCGCCTTTTTAGTGGGTAAGGTCAGGGCAGAATATGAATACAAATATATTGAGGAAATCGAACCCGATATTCAAGCCTTTATAAATCAAATTTTGACTAGTCTCACAGAGATCAGCCAAAAAATGGAAAAGGAATTTTTCAATTATTAGAAAAGGTAGAATAGCTTACCTTCGCGTATGCCACTAGAATATTGTATTACTTATAAAGCTGAGAACACCTATGAACATTGGGTTGATGAAGCACACTGGCAGTTTTTGATAATTCCTGAAGAAAATGATACCCAGGAGTATATCTCCACAGAATTCTCCAACTCAATACATTCTTTAAATGAATATTCTATAAATGGTTATGGTTTCGAGACCATTAAGGTGCGTACAACACAAAGACTTAAGGATGCATCTTTTGAAGCGACCTTCAAACTACTCAAAAAGGAGAAGAATCCCTTTGACTTTTATCCTGAAGAAAATATTGATTTAGCATATGCAGAAATTCGTCAACTTGACTTCAGGGTTGATTTCGGGTCTTTCCTAAAGAGTACCCGTTTCACTTTGCTACCTGAAAAAAATCAGTCCATTTACATATTTGATCGTTCTAAAAGCATTTTTACGAATTTACAGGAACTGAACAAATGGACTTATGAACATTTCTTTTTCAAGACAAATGTAACCCATGTAAATACTACTTTGGAAGAAATATTAAGCAACAAGCATGGTGTCTGTCAAGATTTTACCCACCTTTTTTGTTCTTTATCAAGACAGAACGGGGTGCCGGCCAGATATGTTTCTGGATATTTGCACCAGGGGAATGGGTATTTTGGTGATTCTCAAATGCATGCTTGGGCAGAAGCATATGTTCCTAATATGGGATGGATTGGCTTCGACCCCACAAACGACATATTGGCGAACCAAAATCACATTAAGGTCTCCCATGGTAAGGACTATAGTGACTGTGCGCCGTTAAAAGGTGTCGTACAAACAATTGGCACTAATGAAACCAAACATTTGGTTTCAGTTCTAACTCCACAACAGCAGCAGCAGTAAAATTCCTAGCTTCTAGAATAGTTCTGCATAAAAAGAATGTTATTTTTACCAAAAAAACAGAATGACCGTTACCACAGACCACTATAAAGGTCTTTTAGATCGCCTTGGCGCGTTAAGGAGGTATCTTTGACATTGATGCCAAACTTATAGAGATTGAAAACGAGCAGGAGAAAACACTTGCCCCTGATTTCTGGGATAATGCTCAAGAAGCTCAAAAGCAAATGAAGTTTATTCAGTCCAAAAAGCAATGGGTAGACGACTATGATGCCACCAAGACCTTGGTAGGTGACCTTGAAGTTTTATTGGAATTTCAACAAGAAGATGATGTATCGGAAGAAGAAGTTGAAAATCATTATGAAAAAACGCTTGAGTCACTTGAAAATCTCGAATTCAAAAATATGCTTTCTGAGGAAGGTGATGAATTGACCGCAGTGCTTCAAATTACAGCTGGCGCAGGAGGTACAGAGAGCTGTGATTGGGCCTCCATGTTAATGCGCATGTACATGATGTGGGCAGAAAAAAATAAGTATAAGGTAAAAGAACTCAATTATCAAGAAGGTGATGTTGCAGGAATTAAAACCGTGACCTTGCAAATCGATGGTGATTTCTCTTTCGGGTGGCTCAAAGGTGAGAACGGGGTTCACCGATTGGTACGGATTTCTCCGTTTGACAGCAATGCCAAACGCCATACATCTTTTGCATCAGTATACGTATATCCGTTGGTTGATGATTCAATCGAAATAGAAGTAAACCCAGCCGATATAGAAATAACGACTGCACGTTCAAGTGGAGCAGGCGGACAAAATGTGAACAAGGTGGAGACGAAGGTACAATTGGTGCACAAGCCTACGGGCATTCAAATCTCATGTTCTGATTCTAGGTCTCAACATGACAACAGAGCAACGGCGTTAAAAATGTTGAAGTCTCAATTGTATGAAATCGAACTAAGAAAGAAAATGGAGGCCAGACAAGAAATAGAATCCTCAAAAATGAAGATTGAATGGGGTTCTCAAATACGTAATTATGTAATGCATCCTTACAAATTGGTAAAAGATGTTCGTACTGCTGAAGAAACAGGAAATGTAGATGCGGTAATGGACGGTAACATTGACCGGTTTTTAAAGGCTTACCTAATGGCCATGGGGCAAAAGGAAGAAGAAAACTAAAAAGACAATCCGCTTGAGAATTAATGATACATCGAGCAGCTGGAAGCAAACATTAAAAAAATGATGAAAATATACCACAACCCAAGATGTAGAAAATCTCGAGAGGGACTCGAGATACTAGAAAAATCGGGAATGGACTTTATTGTAGTCAAGTACTTAGAAAATGTTCCAACAAAAGAAGAACTAGAAGGTATTTTAGTTTTTTTAGGAGTTTCGGCTGAAAAGCTGGTTCGAAAGAACGAAGCTATTTGGAAAGAAAACTATCGTGGTAAATTACTCTCGGATGAGGAAATTATAGATGCTATGATTTTACATCCTAAACTAATTGAACGACCCATCGTTGTTAACGGTAATAAAGCTGTGATAGGAAGACCTCCTGAGCTTATTAGTAGTATTCTTTGATTATTATCCTAGTGCTATTTAACCTTATCACGATATACTCGATATTTGGTACACTTGTTGCATTATTGTTTTAACATACATTTAACCTTATTGGGTTAAACCTTCAACTAATTTTGAAATCTTATTTAAATCATCATCCTATGAAAACCAACATAAAATACCTCATTGCTTTTTTTATAATTCTACTCTCAGGAGCTGAAATGCAGGCACAATACGGCTACGGTTACGGCGGCGGCGGATATGGCTATGGGGGTTATGGCGGCGGATATGGACGTGGCTTGGGCAGAGGGAGAGGGAGCGCTATACCTCAAGCTACAACCCCTAAGGAAGAACCAAAACCCAAAACCGCAGAAGAAATTGTAAATGGTGAAATGCCAGCCATTAAAGAAACTCTAGGTTTAGATGAGTTTGAGACTGCCGTTTTGAGTACTACCCTTAAAAAATACGTTCAGGAACGAATAGAGTTACAAATACTAAAACTACCTGCTGATAAAATGCGCGAAGCCTATGAGAAGATTACGATTCGGCAAGATGAAGATCTCAAAGCCGGCCTTCCATTAGAAAAGTATGAAGCCTTTGTGCAAATGCAAAAGGATGGCGTTGCCAAGATGCGCAAGGAAATGAAGAAAGAAGAAAAGCGCAAAAACAAGAAAAAGAAAAAGAAGAAATCCCAAGAATAGCGAATGAAGAAACTCCTCCCGTTGGTACTTATTCTTATTGCATTAAGTACCTATTCACAAAGACCGCAAGGCCAACAAGGACAAAGGCCTAATCCTATCACCATTACGGGAACAGTTTTAGATCAAGAGACCAATCAACCTCTAGAGTATGCCACTCTAGTGCTACAGAGCCTTCGTAATCCCGATAGAATTACCGGTGGAATTTCTGATGCCACCGGCAAATTCGAAGTAGAGGCCTTTCCTGGGAGGTATGACGTACGGGTCGAGTATCTCTCCTACAAAACCCATGAGCTAAAGGCACAGACATACCGTGAATCAACGGATATAGGAATCATAAAGCTGAGCATTGATGCTGAACAGCTGGAAGCCGTTGAAGTAGTTGGCGAACGTACCACGGTTGAATTACGATTGGATAAAAAAGTTTATAATGTTGGTTCAGACCTTACTGTAAAAGGGGGCTCTGTGACAGATGTACTTGATAATGTTCCATCGGTTTCGGTGGATGTAGAGGGTAATATAAGTCTAAGGGGCAATGAAAGTGTCCGTATCCTAATCAACGGTAAACCCTCTGCCCTATCTGGGCTCAGTCCCGATGCGTTGCAGCAATTACCTGCCGAGGCTATAGAAAAAGTAGAGGTCATTACCAACCCATCCGCTCGATATGACGCCGAAGGCACCGCAGGTATCCTGAACATTATTTTAAAGCAGAGTAAAACCACAGGGCTGAATGGTTCCTTCAGCGCTAATGTCGGGACACCAACGAGCTATGGTGGTAACCTAAGTTTGAACCTTCGCCGAGATCACTTCAATATTTTTACCAATACTTCGTACCGCTATCGCAGTGGACCGGGAAACGCCTTATTTGAGCAAGAAAATTTCAATTCAGACGGAAGCACCGCAAGTTTTCAAGACGAAATAAGAGCATACGAAAGACAGCGTGATGGATTTAACACCAATATCGGGATTGAACTTTTCATTGATTCTACCAGTAGTATTACCAATTCATTTGTTTACCGTAAATCAAATGGCGATAATGAGGTAGATATTGATTTTGAGAATTTTGATGCCAATAGAATTCCTACCATACAAAGAAATCGATTCACCAATGAATTGGAAGATGAAGAGAACATTCAATATTCCATCAATTATCAAAAAAAGTTCAATGATGATGGGCATGAACTTAAAATAGACTATCAGTATTCAACGGGCAGTGAGCTTGAAAACTCTCTTATCAATGAAACAATATTGAATGACAATTCGAGCCTTCCTACCGAACAAACTATTAATGACGAATCTCAAAAAAGAGAATTGATTCAGATGGATTATGTACTCCCATTTGGTAAGGATAACAGGTCTCAATTTGAACTTGGCTATCGCGGCACTTTCAATAATTTTAATACCGATTTTGATTTTGGTGTTTTGGAAGGTGGAGTTCTAGATAGCAATCCGAATTTCAGTAACGAACTGAATTATAAAGAATATGTAAACGCTTTTTATACACAATTGGGAAGTAAATTTGGCAAGTTCAATGCTCTTGGTGGACTACGTGTAGAAACTTCGGATATCGGTATAGAATTAGTAGAAACAGATGATGTTACTAATAAGAAATACACGAACTGGTTTCCTTCGATTTTCTTGGGTTATGAGTTTTCTGAAAAGGAACAATTAACAATTAGTTATAGTAGAAGACTTCGCAGACCGCGTTCACGATTTATAAATCCGTTTCCATCACGATCAAGTAATACGAATTTATTTCAAGGAAATCCCGACTTGGACCCTACATATACGGATGCCTATGATTTTGGATATTTGAAAAGATGGGAGAAGCTCTCTGTTAATAGCTCTATCTATTTAAACAAATCAACAGGTGTTTTTCAATTCATCGTCCAAGAAACAGGAGACTTTGTAAGTATTGACAATCCTGATGATCCGGCAAATCCAGTTGTGGTTCCTATACAGGCGAGAACACCAATTAATCTAGCAACTGATAGCCGATATGGCGGTGAACTAACAACCACGTACATCCCAAAACGAGGTTGGCGATTGACTTGGAACGTAAATGTATTTCAGCAGCAGCTTCGTGGTGATTACACCTACATAAATTTTCAAAACGAGGAAATTACCCAAGTATTCGATGCCGATAATTTTACTTGGTTCTCAAGGTTTAGTGCGAAAGTGCCACTACCGGGCAAAATAGATTTCCAAGCAAATGCGTTTTATCGAGGGCCTAACAAAAACGCACAAAGTAAAAGCAAAGGTATTTTAAGTTCCAATTTAGCCTTTAGCAAAGATGTCATAAAAGACAAAGGGACGCTCTCATTAAATGTTAGGGATCTTTTTAATTCACGTAAACGAAGAAGCGAAACAAGAACGGAAAATGTATTCTCATATAGTGAGTTTCAGTGGCGTCAAAGACAGATCAACTTATCTTTTCTATACAGATTCAATCAAAAGAAAAATCAAAGACAAAGAGGAGGTCAACGCGGAGGTGATGATGGAGACATAGAAATTGAGGGATGATTTTTAACTAGAATGTAGGTCACAAAAAAAAGGAAGCCGATCGGCTTCCTTTTTGCTAATTCTCAATTGCTTGTCTTACTTGTTTTTCAATGTTTTCCAGTTTTCAACCGCTAATTTTTCCATTTCCGATTCGTTGTTCAACCAAGGCACAATGGTGTTAAAAGGTTTTCCCTCCCAAAAATCATTGTAGAACAAATAGAGTTTCCCATCATCGATTCGAAATGTTTTAGGGTCTACTGGCACCTTTTGATTCATTTTACCTACTGCAAATGAACAATACCCCCCAAATTGAGGTAGATATGCTTCGGGGTTTTCCTTAAATGACTCGAGGTTATTCGTGTCAATAAAATAGTACTTTGCGCCTTTGTGCTCTGTTGAATGGGTTTCACTTCCTCTCATGGCAGAATTGGCGGTAAAGTAGTTTACAACGTCATATCCGTTGATGGCAATTTTGTTTTCATTTGTATTAACATTTTGTGCATTGCCAATACTTGATGCAATTGAGAATAACACTAACGATACGATCTTTTTTTTCATTTCTGATTATTTTAATAATTGTTATCGGGTCAAAATTAATAATGCTTCTTGTATTATTTGTATCATTAAATACAATATATTTGCTATTTAGTACAATTATACCAATGGATGTATTGAGTGACATATTGAAAAAACTGAAGTTATCTAGTGCGGTCTACTTTAGGTCCGATTTCTCGGCACCATGGGGCATGGAGATTCCCAAAGGCACCTTTGCACAATTCCATATGGTAATTAAGGGAAGATGTATCCTTAAATTTAAAAACACCACGTATAAATTATCTCAGGGTGATATCATCGCCTTTCCTTTAGGGGCAGAGCACTGGTTGGCAGATCTTGAAACAAGTGCACGAAAACCCGGCCAAGAAATTGTGAAATCAATATTAAATGGCAAATCCGTTTTTAATGGCGACGATATCACTACAACCTTGGTTTGTGGGCATTTTGAATTTGATAAAAACATTGACCATCCATTCATTGACGCTCTCCCCGAAATTATAAGGGTAACTGATTCGGAAAAGAAAGAGTTCATTTGGTTAGAAAACATCTCAAATCTCATTCTTCAAGAAATGGCAAAAGGTAGTGATGCCAGCGATCTAATTGTTACCAAACTCGGCGAAGTATTGTTCATGCACCTACTAAGAGCATACATCGCACAGAAATCGCAGGAAAAGGGTTTTTTGATTACCCTTCAAGATAAACGTATGCGTAAAGTTCTAAAGGCCATACATACCACACCTGAAAAGGATTGGACGCTTGTTTCACTAGCACAGGTAGCAGGAATGTCACGAACTAGTTTTAGCAATCATTTTAAGAGTTTGATGGGAGATACTCCTTTCGGTTACATCACACAATGGCGGGTATTATTGGCAAAAGAATTGTTAAAAGAAAGTACAAAATCGGTTGCGCAAATTGCCGAAGATGTTGGTTACCAATCCGAAGCGGCATTTAATCGGGTTTTTAAAAAAAGAGTGTCACAAACCCCTTTGAAATTTCGAAAGCGGAATTTGGCATCCTAGTAAATTCATTCTGAAATCAACATATGTAACAAAAAAGGGAAGCTAAATAGCTTCCCTTTTTTTTATGCGTTTCGCGCTGCTCTTTTCTTATCGCGCTTTTCTTTTAGAAGTTCTTTGATATTTCCAAATAACCAATAGGGAACTACGAAAGTCAACAAGAAAATCATCAACCAAAAACCTATGGTCAAAATGGTCAAAAATGCTAAAAATCCTAAATATTGATCGAATTCGAACATGGAAATATTTTTTATAGCGTAAAGATACTTTGAAAACCATAAATACTGCAAGTCAAAGTTGAAAAAAGTATGCATTTCTTTTCGTTGTCTTAAAAATTACTATGACAAACCGCTAACTTTGTAGTACTAAAAATTACGAATATGAATTTCAGAATAGAAAAAGACACTATGGGCAATGTTGAAGTGCCCGTAGATAAATATTGGGGAGCACAAACGGAACGTTCTCGAAACAATTTCAAGATTGGTCCTTCTGCATCAATGCCTTTGGATGTTGTCTACGGTTTCGCTTATCTCAAAAAAGCTGCAGCCTATACCAATTGCGAACTAGGGGTTTTAACTGAAGAGAAAAGAGATTTGATCGCTGCCGTATGTGATGAGATTTTAGCTGGAAAACATGACGATCAATTTCCTTTGGTTATTTGGCAAACGGGCTCAGGTACGCAAAGTAACATGAATGTAAATGAGGTAATCGCAAACCGGGCACATGAAATGGCCGGAAAAGTAATTGGTGAGGGCGAAAAAACCATTCAACCCAATGATGATGTCAACAAATCTCAATCGTCTAATGATACGTTTCCTACAGGAATGCATATTGCTGCATATAAAAAAATTATAGAAACCACTATTCCGGGAGTAACCCAACTTCGAGACACTTTAGTCAAAAAATCTGAAGCGTTTGCGACTGTGGTTAAAATTGGACGTACTCATTTGATGGATGCCACTCCCCTAACCTTGGGCCAAGAGTTCTCGGGCTATGTATCACAATTGGATCACGGAATTAAAGCGTTAAAAAATACCCTGGATCACCTAAGTGAACTTGCCCTCGGAGGTACAGCAGTGGGTACAGGGTTGAATACACCAAAGGGCTATGATGTACTTGTCGCAAAATATATAGCGGAGTTCACCGAACTGCCATTTAAAACAGCCGCGAACAAATTTGAGGCGCTAGCTGCCCATGATGCCATTGTGGAAAGCCATGGTGCTTTGAAGCAACTGGCCGTGTCTTTGAATAAAATCGCCAATGATATTCGGATGATGGCCTCCGGACCACGATCAGGAATCGGAGAAATTACAATTCCCGCCAACGAGCCAGGCAGTTCTATTATGCCCGGCAAGGTAAATCCGACCCAGTGCGAGGCACTAACAATGGTTTGTGCGCAAGTAATGGGTAATGATGTTGCCATAAGTGTTGGTGGTACGCAGGGTCACTACGAGCTAAATGTATTTAAACCAATGATGGCCGCAAATATCTTGCAATCAGCTGAATTAATCGGTAATGCTTGTGTGAGTTTTGATAAGAATTGTGCAGCTGGCATAGAACCCAATCATGAGGTGATCAAAGAGTTGTTAAATAATTCATTGATGTTGGTGACTGCCTTGAATACCAAAATAGGATATTACAAAGCAGCGGAAATTGCAAATACGGCTCACAAGAACGGTACTACTTTGAAAGAAGAGGCCATTAATTTAGGGTATGTTACCGCTGAGGAATATGATGATTGGGTAAAACCTGAGGATATGGTAGGGGGGTTAAAATAAAAGGCTTTCAAACCGACCAATTAAAAAAGGGGGCAATCTAAATAGATTGCCCCCTTTTTATTAATGGATAGTGTTATTTATTTCATCGTGAACTTAGAAGTTCCCAATAATTTCAATCCGTCATCATAAACGTTGACCATGTAATTTCCCTTTTGGAAATCACCAGCAGGTTTGTTGATGTAGTCACAAACATCTAGATTCTTATTCTCATAATAGAAGTTAGTTCCTTTACTGTAAGTGATTGAAGCTCCCGCATCATTTGTTTTGCTGTAGCTATCACCCAAAACATTACCTTGAGGATCAAGTACTTCCAAAAAGAATTCTCTATCACCAGCCTCAGCGATTACATTATTAGCTACCGTAAAGCAGATTTTGAACTTATCAGTAGATTTTGCTCTAGTCGTAGATACCAATTTTCCACTTTTACGTTCTTTAACGGCATCAACATTAAAAGTCGTAAGACCTAAAGCTGAGCCCTTCTCAACTACATCGGCCAATTGCGTATTCTGTACAACCAAAGAATCGTTGAAAACAGTTTGCTTTTCCAATTCAGTGTAAGTACTATCACGCTGCATGGCAATCAAGGTGTTTGACGTTTTCAATGAATCTACCTGCTTTAATAATTGCTCTCTTTCAGCAGTCAAAACACGAACTTGTCTTCTGTATCTTGAAAGTGAAGAAATATCAGCTTTCATAGCTTTTACCGAATCAATATATTTTGCAATATTGTCTCTTGCACTTACCAATTCTTCATTGGTAGCGTTGCTTTCTAAGATTGCTTTGTCATACTCAGACTTCAAGCTGTTCAAATCTTCAACTACTAAGTTTTTTTCTTCCGTAAGCGCAACCTCATTCTTCTTCTTGTCTTGATAGAGGCTTACCGTGTAGATAATGACGCCCAGAAGTACTACTCCAAGCAGGCCAGCCAATACCTTCAATCCGTTGTTACTCTTTGTTTCAGTCATAATGTAATAATTAATTAATCTTGTTAGATTATAATAAGTTTTTGTTTGTATCAGTCTATATACGGTTGAGTTGTGGTCTTGGATTTTTTGAATTAAAAAAATTAAACTCCCTAGTTGTCAAAACCGTTGTATAGATTAACTTTATCGATGAAATGCAAAAGTACTAAAATGCAGATTAACATAATTCCATTCCAATCAAAACATGCAAATGCATTCAAAAATCTAAATTTGAATTGGCTAGAACGCTATTTCTATGTAGAGGAAAAGGACAAAGTTCTGTTAGAAAATTGCCAAGAATCGATAATAGACATTGGCGGGTATATATTTTTCGCAGAGGCCGACAATAAGATTGTCGGTTGTTTTTCATTGATTCCCTATGGCCCAAATGTTTATGAGTTAGGAAAAATGGCTGTAGACCCAGATTTCCAAGGGTATAAAATTGGTCAACAACTACTGACTTTCGCAATTGATTTCGCCAAACAGCAACTTTGGAAAGCAATTGTTCTTTACTCAAGTACCAAGTTAGATACGGCCCTACATGTTTACAAAAAATACGGTTTCAATGAGGTTGCCCTTGAAAAAGACTTACCTTATGCTAGAAGTGACATTAAGATGGAATTGATTTTGTAGGAGGAAAAAAGTTGGAGCTCTAAAAAACAGTGATTATGAAAAGAATAACATTTATACTAATAGGATGTATTCTACTCACGGCGTGCAAAGAACGTCAAGACACAAAACCTTTGATAGACTCAGAAATCAAATATACGGGGGAATCGCCAACGCCTAGAACTGTAGGTTCAGAAGTGAAAATTATACCTATTGAGCATGCTACTGTTGTTTTGGAGTGGAATGACACAACCATCTACGTCGATCCCGTTGGAGGAGCAGTTCCCTTCGAAGGTCAAAAAAAACCTGATCTCATTCTTATTACCGACATACATGGCGACCACCTAAGTGTTGAAACTTTGGAGGCTTTGAATACGGAAAAGGCTAAGATTATAGTACCACAAGCAGTAGCCGATAAGATTCCCGATAAATTCACACCACAATTGGATGTTTTGAATAATGGCGATAAAAAAGAGCGTTTAGGAATTGTGGTTGAGGCAATACCCATGTATAATTTACGAGAAGAGGCGTTGCAATTTCATAAAAAAGGTAGAGGAAATGGGTATGTACTATCTATCGGAGAACAGCGATTATATTTTTCAGGTGATACCGAAGATATCCCCGAAATGCGCGCATTGAAAAATATTGACAAAGCATTCGTATGTATGAATTTGCCCTATACGATGACACCTGAAAGTGCTGCAGATGCCGTTTTGGAATTTAAACCCAAGCAAGTGTATCCTTATCACTATAGGGGAAGGCCTGATGTCAGTGATGTATCTAAATTTAAGGCCCTTGTATATGCTGGCAATCCTGACCTGCAGGTAATCCAATTGGATTGGTACCCCAATGAAGAGTATTAGTCGAAACAAATAAGCAACCTGAAACAACTTTATGGGAATTAAATACCAAAACCCGTAATAAAAGATTTGAAGCAGTAAGTCGAAAATGTTTGAACAGAAAAACTCCCGTTAGTAACGGGAGTTTTTATTAACGTATTAATTTCTTGTACTTTATTCGTTTGGGAATCAAATCACCACCCAATCGTTTCTTTTTGTTTTCCTCATAATCGGAGAAGGAACCTTCAAAGAAATATACTTGAGAATCTCCCTCAAAAGAAAGAATGTGTGTACAAATACGGTCTAAGAACCATCTGTCGTGTGAAATAACCACCGCACAACCTGCGAAATTCTCTAATCCTTCTTCCAGAGCACGTAACGTATTGACATCTAAATCGTTTGTAGGTTCATCTAAAAGTAAAACATTGCCTTCTTCCTTTAAGGTCATGGCCAAATGAAGTCGATTTCGTTCTCCTCCTGAAAGCATGTTCACCTTCTTATTCTGTTCACTTCCAGCAAAATTGAATCTACTCAGGTAAGCTCGAGAATTCACCTGTCGACCACCCATCATCACCAATTCTTGCTCATCGCTGAAATTTTGCCAAATAGTCTTTTCAGGATTAATATTGGAATGGCTTTGGTCAACATATGCGATTTTGGCGGTATCACCAACTATGAATTCTCCTTTATCGGGGGTTTCCTCACCCATTATCATTCTGAAAATGGTTGTTTTACCAGCACCATTCGGACCAATGACTCCCACAATACCTGCCTGAGGTAATGTAAAATTCAAATCTTCATACAATAGTTTGTCACCATATCCTTTGCTTACGCCTTTTGCTTCAATCACATTAGTACCAAGACGAGGGCCATTCGGAATATAAATTTCCAATTTCTCATCGAGCTGATTCTGGTCTTGACTCATCAATTTGTCATAGTTTTTCAAACGCGCCTTTTGCTTCGTTTGTCTTCCCTTCGCCCCTTGGCGCACCCATTCCAATTCGCGCTCAAGTGTTTTCTGACGCTTCGATGCCGATTTACTTTCTTCCGCTAGTCGCTTTGATTTCTGATCTAGCCAGCTCGAATAATTTCCTTTCCAAGGTATGCCCTCACCCCTATCCAGTTCTAAAATCCAACCTGCCACATTATCTAAGAAATACCGATCATGAGTAACGGCGATAACCGTTCCTTTGTACTGCGCTAAATGGTGTTCTAACCAATGAACGGACTCTGCATCCAAATGATTCGTAGGCTCATCTAACAACAGTATCTCAGGTTCTTGCAATAATAGGCGGCACAGTGCTACACGCCTTCGTTCACCTCCTGACAGCACACCAATTTTTTTGTCCGATTCGGGGGTTCGCAATGCATCCATGGCAATTTCCAATTTGGTATCCAATTCCCAAGCATTCGATGCATCGATTTTATCTTGCAAATCGGCCTGCTTATCCATGAGCTTTTGCATCTTATCAGCATCCTCATATACTTCAGGAAGCCCGAACATATCATTAATTTTGTTGTATTCATCCAAAATGGCAACTGTTTCGGCAACTCCCTCTTTGACAACTTCCAATACGGTTTTCTCTTCGTCCAATTGAGGTTCTTGTTCTAGATACCCTACATTATAGCCAGGAGAAAAAACAACATCACCTTGATAGTTTTTATCAACTCCGGCAATTATTTTAAGTAAAGTAGACTTACCAGAACCATTTAGACCTAGAATACCGATTTTAGCGCCATAGAAAAAACTAAGATAGATATTCTTGAGCACCGGCGTATTGGCCGTCTTAAACGTTTTGGTCACCCCTGACATAGAGAAAATGACCTTTTTATCATCAGACATTTATATCTAATTTAAAATTTGAAAATTGTGTTTGATTTTAAGTTTAGACCCTTCCCTTAAGCGCATTAAACACCCAAGCTATTGCAAAAAAACCGATGCCTACGGCTGCGAATCCCCATCCGGCAACATCATCATATCTGAAGGCGCCAAGGGCAATCAATGAGAGTCCCACGATTATCATAATAAAAGTGGCCCATGCCAAGACAGTATTTTTATTCATTCCCATAGTCGTATTTAGTTTGGTGGTAGCCCCAAATATCGTAAAAAATCAAGGAACAAACCTTGTGGAAATGACTTTATTCCTCGAAAGGAAAAGTTATGCCTGTTTCTTTCCTCACAGTATCAAGAAGAGAAACCAAGTCAAGACTATTTTGAAGACTCCATAGATCACTTTCCTTTTTACCTGCCCTAAGACAGGCATGCACGTTTTCAATTTCATGACTATAACCTTTGCCAGTGGTAGGCAGTTCATGGTGGATCAATTCTTCTTTCTTCTCTAAAGAGTAACCTTGGGCTTCATGCCATTTCGGGTGCAAAAACAAGGTTCCTTCTTGCCCTGCTATTTCGGCCTCCATTTCACTTTTAGATGTCAAACCACTGTAGAGTATAGCCTGAGCTTCATCATACTCAAAAATCATTGAAGTCTGAATTTCAACACCTGTATTATGAAATCTTGAACTCGCCTTTACTTGTTTTGGCATTCCCAAGAGTAGGTACGAAAGAAATATTGGGTATATACCAATGTCCAAAATCGACCCGCCGGCTAGTTCGGGATTCAAAAGTCTTCCCTTCTCGTCCCTATCCAAAGCATAGAAACCAAAATCAGCATAGAGGTATTCTAGTTTTCCGATAGCACCTTCATCAATAAGCTGTTTTACCTTTCGAATGGATGGGTTGAACCTGCTCCATAAGGCTTCCATTAAGAAAACATCGTTCTTTTTTGCAGTGTTGACCATAGCCTCCACCTCCTTCTTGCTTATACCCATCGGTTTTTCACAAAGAACAGCTTTTCCGTTATTCATAGCCTCAATGGTCAGTTCTGCGTGAGATGTATGTGGTGTTGCGATATATAATACATCTACTGTATCGGCTTCAAATAACTCTTGATACGAACCATACACATGCTCTGCCCCATACTCATTGGCGAAAACTTTTGCCCGATCCAGATTTCTAGAAGCAACAGCAGTCAATCGTCCGTCTTTGACTAATTCTAAATCTTTGGCGAAACTATGAGCGATACGCCCGGGGCCAACAATGCCCCATCTTATTTCATTTTCCATTCCTGTATTATTGAGTTTTACCAAATGTAATCAAATTCTCTTCTTATCTTTATTCCCAAGAAAACTACCTGAATGGATATCAAATTCAACAAAAACGAGGATCACAATAAAATGCTCGTTTCTGAACTGAGAAAAAAACTTGCCAAAGTCAAACTCGGTGGTGGCCAATCGCGAATTGATAAGCAACATGCGCAGGGTAAATTGACCGCAAGAGAGCGCATCGCTTATCTATTGGACTCCGATGAAAAAAGCATTGAAATTGGTGCCTTTGTTGGTCACGGCATGTACGAAGAACATGGGGGCTGTCCGTCAGGTGGGGTTGTCGTCAAAATTGGCCACGTAAAAGGCAAACAGTGTATTGTGGTTGCCAATGATGCTACGGTAAAAGCGGGTGCATGGTTTCCTATTACCGGAAAAAAAAATCTAAGGGCCCAAGAAATCTCCATTGAGAATAAACTACCCATTATTTATCTAGTTGACAGTGCCGGGGTTTACCTACCTATGCAGGATGAAATCTTTCCTGATAAGGAAAATTTTGGTCGCATCTTTCGAAATAATGCAATTATGAGCAGTATGGGTATCACCCAAATTTCAGCGGTCATGGGAAGTTGTGTTGCTGGCGGGGCATACTTACCAATTATGAGTGATGAAGCATTGATTGTCAATGAAACCGGGAGTATTTTTCTCGCCGGAAGTTATTTGGTCAAAGCGGCCATCGGTGAAGCTATCGATAACGAAACTTTAGGTGGCGCAACCACGCATTGTGAAATAAGTGGAGTTACCGATTATAAGGCAAAAGATGACAAAGATGCCCTAGATACCATCAAAAATATCATTGATAAAATCGGGGACTTTGATAAAGCTGGCTATAGTAGAACCAAGCCATCAAAACCAAAATTAAGTTCGAATGAGCTTTACGGTATTCTGCCCCATCAAAGAACCGAGCAGTATGATATGCGTGAAATTATTTCGCGATTAGTTGACAATTCAGACTTTGAGGAATATAAAAAAGATTATGGAAAAACCATATTAACCGGTTACGCAAGGATCGATGGTTGGGCCGTGGGCATTGTGGCCAATCAGCGAAAAGTGGTCAAAACTACTAAGGGCGAAATGCAGTTTGGAGGGGTTATTTACTCTGATTCTGCGGATAAAGCGACCCGTTTCATTGCCAATTGCAATCAGAAAAAAATTCCATTGGTTTTTCTGCAGGATGTTACCGGATTTATGGTAGGAAGTAAAAGCGAACATGGCGGCATCATTAAAGACGGGGCCAAAATGGTAAATGCGGTCAGTAACTCCGTGGTGCCAAAATTCACAGTAGTAATCGGAAATAGTTATGGTGCCGGAAATTATGCCATGTGCGGAAAAGCATACGACCCTAGATTGATCGTTTCATGGCCCAGCGCCAACTTGGCCGTAATGAGTGGTAATTCAGCTGCTAAAGTGTTATTGCAAATTGAGAAAGCTTCCCTAAAAAAGAAAGGGGAAACCATTAGCCCTAAAAAAGAAAAGGAGCTTTTTGACAAAATTAAAAACCGCTATGACAATCAGGTATCGCCCTATTATGCAGCTGCTCGATTATGGACAGATGCAATCATAGTGCCCACTGATACACGTAAATGGATTTCCATGGGCATAGAGGCGGCTAATCATGCCCCTATTGAGAAAGCTTTTAATATGGGAGTTTTACAGGTATAACGACGATTTATTTTCGAAGTAGATTTATATTGATGTTATTTTTTTCGAGCAACTTAATTGTCATTTTTTTATACCCATAACCTTCAAAACTTATGATGTCATCTTTCTCACCCAGAATTTGATACCTTCCTTTGTCATTAGAAAAAGTTTCTTCATTTGAAGTGAGGTTCTTTACTTTGATATTCGATAAAGGTCTTCTTGCAGAAAATATGAATCCAGAAATATTTTGTTTTGACTTTTGGGCCTTCGCTACTTTACTCTCCACCTTCTTCTTATCGGAAAAATAGGTCGTATTCAGGTGATAGGCCATAGCCGATTCTTTGAGCATTTCCCACTTGTCTAAACTTGCAAACCTTCTTAGGGAATAGGTACTCTTATCCGCAGAGGCCGCAAGTACCAAACCAATAGGTTCATCACCATATACTTTTAACAATTCTAGGCTAACGAAAAAGTCATTTTTCACATAAATGGAGAAAGGTGTCAAATCCACAATGGCTAATTTAGTATTGCGCTGAATCGTATAGAGTATATTTTTATTCGAACTGTTCAAATTATTGCCCATAGTAGTCCTTGACTTCCCAGTTTCATAGATATTTACTCTTACCAGAACACTGTCAGATGGGTTGGAAAACACTTCGAAAAATAAGGTATTCAATTGCCTAATGCCTTTCTTTACTTGGATTTTTGTTGCTAGCTCACCTCCTAGGGCGATATTGTCCTTCCAGTAGCCAAAGGTTCTTTCCCCATAATTTTGGTAACCTACAATATCACTAATTTCAAACGCACCCCTATTGGTTACGATGACTTCATTAAGTGCGACACTTTGAGCTTGCATTGTAATTTCGGGATATTCATTATATACAAATTCCAAACTTGAAACCGTTTTCTTTAGGGTTTTATACCCCATGGAGGAAAACTGAACAATATCCCCTGCAGCAAGCCTAGATTTGTCAATAGAAAGATGAAAAAGGCCCTCCTCATCAGATACGGTACCTATCCCTTTTCCGAAAACACCAATATTTACATAGGGCAAAGGTTCCCCGGTCTGTGAATCAAGAACTTGGCCCTTGTAGTCTTGTTGGGCAAAACAGACTAAACTAAAAAGGAGAAATGGTATGGTTGCAAACGTTTTCATAAGTATGCTAGTTGGAAACCAAACTGGCAGTGTTCGTCACCTTGAATAGTCTTTGATTGATATTTTTGATACTCAGTTTAAATACTTTAACTTCTTTTCGTTGTGACTCGCTACCGTAGTTCTGGTAAATAGTCACTTTAAAATAAGTAGGTGTCAAACTTTTATTACCTAAATATTTCGCATTCACTTGCCAATTACCAAGCATAGAGCCGTCGATTAAATGTTCCTCAATCGTATAACCAGCTATTTTCTGACTTCGTATACGTTCTGGGTCAGCAAATAACGAATGTTCGATTTTAACGAATTTTCCTTTGGGATTTACGAATTGTAATTCAAATTCAGCCTCGCTATCGTTCCATTCGAACACCAAACGCGTATTGTAAAACTCGATATTCTGTCCTATCTTTTTCTTGGCACGTTTACTGAGAAGCTTTTCACCTTCTTGATTCAAAAGATTTTTATATTCCCGATTCATAATAGCATCAAAGTCCCGCTCGGGAGCTATAAAACCTTGATTCAATAAATAGGTATATCGAGCATAGATACCAGCTGCTTTTTTAACCTGTTCTATTTCCCTGTAACTACTCGCTAAATCAATGTAAGACTGGCTGTAATTAGGCCGTTGTATGAATATGTCTTTATAGGCTACATTGGCCTTTTTTAGACGACCTTGAACTTGGTAGATATATGCAAGAGCTTTTAAAGCTATAGGATTGTTTTCAAAAAGACCTTTGTGTGTATTAATGATATCATCGGCAAACTTGAGTTTTTCTTCCTCATTAAAAAAGTACTGGTAGCAGTCTAAAATGAACTGTGACGAACTACCATAAGCTTTTAAATACTTGTGATAAGTGGCTTTCGCATGTTCAAAATTCGGACTTTCTCTTAGCTCCATCAAATAAGTGGGACCATCCTTTGACAAAACATCATAATCAATAACATCGTTTTGAAAATCGTTATTTCGTACTGCGGCTTTGTCATAAATGCCGGACTCTCCATTCTTGGGAGAAAAATTACCTGCTTTTGTATTAATGATAAAAATACCACCTACCGCAATGTTGCCGTATCTGGCAGCTGAAGCAAATGATGGTAAAAGTGCTATACGCTTAATATTTTGAACATCTAAAAAAAGAGGTGGATCTTTATAAACAAGGCCATCGATCTCATAAATAGCAGGAGTAGGATAATTGACCGACCCTCCACCCCTAATATAAATAACCGCACCTGGAGTCCAAGGACTCGCAGTTCTAGTGGGATCTCCCTCAGGGCTAATTTTCACGCCAGGAAACTTCCCATTAAGCGCAGCAAGAATATTTGTCGCTACGGGATTGATCTGCTTTTCATCGATTACATACATTGTAGTACCCGATATTTCCTTGTCTAAAATACCAAACCCAGTTTTTATCAAATTGGGATTGGTATTGTACTCCAAAAACAATTTCTCTTGCGTTTTATGGGTCTCATTTTTTTGGATCACTGTGACATTATCAAGCTGTTCAATGTCGGGGTTCATAACAATATTCAAGGTACGGTCTATATCTTCCGTTATTATTTCAACCGACTCATGACCCATATGGGTGAACACAATGATATCACCTTCCGATGCATTTAGAGAATACTTGCCATATTTGTTGGTTTTTGTTCCTACAGTACCACCTTCAATTAGGATATTTACATCTGAAAGTGGTTGAAGTCCGTCAGTAATTATACCAGTGATAGTTACTTCTTTTACCTGACTAAAAATAATTTGGGACATGAAAACGAAAACTATGATGTGTAAATATCTTTTCATGTTTAATAGGCTTTAGTTGGTGGAAATACTGCCGGAGTTCACCAAATCAAACAATTTATGATTAACATCCTTCAGGGACAAACGATACACATTCACTTCCTTACGCTGCGAATTCAACCCATAATTAAAATAGGTCGTAACCTTTAGATACGTGGGCTCTAACTTTTTATTTCCCAGATAATTCACATTCACCTGCCATTTACCGGCCAAGGAACCATCTATTAAAAACTCTTCGGAAGAATAGCCTTTGAGTTTTTCATCCATAATGCGTTCGGCATTTGCTGTGCTTGTATGTTTCCAAATATAATAGTGTTTTTCAGGGTTCACAAATTGAAGTGCGAACTCCGCCTCACTATCGTTCCATTCGAAGAGCAGTCGTGTTCCTTTGAATTCAGTATACTTTGCGAGTCTCTTCCCCGATTTAGCGCCATCAAATACCTTATCACCTTCAAGCGCCAAAAGATTTTCTGCATCTCTAGCAATTATAACTCCTAAACCAACGGTATCTGGTTGTAAAAACCCTTCGTCTACTAAATAGTTGTATCTGGCGTACATGGCCGCCGCTTTTTTAAAGTTTTTAGTATCACGATACCCTTCGGCCAAATCACGATACGATTGTGCATAATTAGGTCTCAAAACAAAAACCTGTTCATAGAAATCAGTTGACCTCTTAATGTCATCGGTAGCTTCAGCATAATAGGCCAAGGCTTTAAGGTATACCGCGTTTTCGTCAACAAGTGGTAAACTCTTTTCTAAAATGTCTTTAGCGAATTTTTCTTCTCCCATTCCCATGAAATGGGCGTATGAATCTATTAAGAAATGAGGTGCGTTATAATACTTTTTGAGGTTATTCTCATAAACCGATTTCGCTGCAGAGACCGATGTACTTGCATTATACTCTAAAAGATAGGTCGGAAGGTTCTTAGCGACATTAGTCTTGACAAGTGCGTCTCCTTTGTAAATGTTATTACGAAGACGAGCGCGGTCTAAGATTTTGTTCGACCCAGGAATACCGTTCACTGTATTGATTACAACTACTCCCCCGGCACCCATATTTCCATACTGAGTGGTCAAGGCTAAACTATTCAATATTGCAATGCGCTTAAAATTCTGGACATCTAACCAAATAGGTGCATCTTGAAAAATTTGACCATCTACATCATAGATTGCAAATCTTGGATTTTGAAGTGAACCAAATCCACGGATCGAAATACTGCCTCCTTGCATACAATTGCCATATACGCGCACCCCTCCAAACTCTGAACGTAGCAGATCAAGTATACATAGATTAACAGAATTAATTTGGTCTTCATTTAGAAACCGAATATGGCCCGGGGCCTTCTTCGCGTTCAAAAAGCCCCAGGCCGTTTGAATTATATTCTTATCTACCGCATAATCCTCTTGTAACTCACGTTGACTTTGCCGTTTACTGGCCTGTACGACTACTTCATCCAATTCATTAATATCTGGCGACATCGTAATATTCAGAATGCGAGTAACATCTTCTACGACGACCTCCATATTGCGAAGGCTTGGATACGAAAAAGTGATAATATCTCCCTGATAGGCTTGCACTTCATATGCTCCATCAACTGTTGACTTGATAATTTCATCTGAACCGGACACTTTGATATCCGCATTAACTACAGGACCATCGAGGTATAAAATCTTACCTTTTATAGTTTTAAGGTTTTCTTGAGCGTAGGTGAAAGTGAAAAAGATTAAGGAGGCGAAGGTGAAAAGGATTCTCTGCATAGCGAAGTCTTTGATGTTAAAAACATAAGAAAACTAGAACAAAAACCTTGCCGTTCTTATAGTCTTTTTTGAAATAAAATGGAATATAGATTTAATCATTAAAAGCCACTCTTGCCCCTACTGAAATTGCAAACAATTCATAGCGCGCGTTCTTTAGGTTCAGTTTGAATACTTTGATTTCCTTACGTTGCGCATAGGTTCCGTAATTATAGTAAACCGTTGCTTTCAAATAAGTTGGCGTTAGACTTTTATTTCCCAAATAATTCACATTTACCTTCCAAGAACCGGGTAGCGAACCATCGATCAAATATTCTACTGAACTATATCCATAGTTCTTTTCTCTTGAAATCATTGTAGCATTGTCTGCCAAGCTATGTTTCAACACGAAGTACTGGTTTTCTGGATTAACAAATTGTAAATCAAACTCCGCTTCGCTATCATTCCATTCAAAAACCAATCGCGTACCCTTAAAATCTTCCTCGGCTATATATAAATCATTCGCTTTCTTTACAATACTATTCTTATCTAAAAGTAAAAAGTTGTTGTACTCGCGTTCAAATAGCTTAGCAAAGGCTACCGAATCATTTTTAAGAATTCCTTCCTTCACCAAATAATTATAACGGGTGTAAATAGAGGCCGCCTGTGGTATCTTTCTTAAATCTCTGTAACTATTGGCCATATCTAAGTATGACTGTAGATAAGATGGTCGTAATTGAAGAATCTCCTTATAGCGCTTATTGGCAGTTTCTATGTCCCCCAGAGCTTCCGACTGGTAGGCCAATGCCTTCAATAGAACAGGATTGTTCTCAAAAAGTCGGTTCGCATTGTCAATGATTCCATTTGAAAATTCTGAAGCTCCCCAGCGTTCTTTGAAATACTGTTGCATATCTAAAAAATAATAAGGATATCCGCCATAGATCTTGGCATTATCAGTATGAATAGTTTTAGCTTCATCAATAGATTTACTGGCATGAATTTCCGTTAGATAACTTGGCCAATTCTTTTTCAAATCCTCTTGAGAAACTAAAATTTTTGAAGCAAAGTTGTTACGTAACCGAGCCTGGTCGTAAATCTCATCTGATTTAGGGCTTCCGGAAATCGTATTGACAACAATAACTCCACCAGCACCAGCACTTCCATACGCAGTGGAAGCGGCAAAATTATTTAATATGGCAAGGCGCTTAATGTTTTTAATATCAAGCCATAAAGGCGTATCGTTAAGAATTTGTCCATCTAAATCGAAAATCGCTGACCTAGGGTTTGATAATGACGAACTACCTCGCATAAAAATTTTCCCTTGATTTAGATTGGAAGACACGCCCGTACCTGCTTCAGATGCCGAGCCCAAAATACCAACTTCATCATCAGATTGTCCTTCTTGATTACTTGCATTCTCCGCAGAATTGACAAGTGTTGGGCCAAAAGCACCGCTACACTCACCCTGCACGCGAATACCACTAAACCGACTACGCAGTAAATCTAAAATACAGAGATATACCGGGTCGATTTCATCACTGTTCAAAAACCGAATATTACCCGGAGCCGTGTCAGCATCAATATAACCAAAAGCAGTTCGAATAATATTAGCATTCGATGAATACTCCAATTGCAAATCTTTCTGAGACTTGCGATTGCTGCCAAGAACTATTACTTCATCTAGTTCCTGGATATCAGGCACCATTGTAAGGTTTAAAACTCGAGTAACATCTTCAACTTTTATCTCAATGGTCTTAAAACCCTGATATCTATACTTTATATGGTCATTTAAACTAGCTTGAATACTGTACTTACCATTTTCATCGCTATAGGTTGCCTTAGCCTCATCATTTATTGAAATGGCAACATTTTTCAATGGAGATAAGCCATCAGAAACAGTTCCAAATACTACTTTTTCTTGTGCAAGGCCAAAAGTTGATACTAAAATGAGAAGAAACAATACCTTTTTCATAGCTTCGATTTTACTTAAAGTTAGCCATTTTTTACATATTAGATACTGATAATTAGATATTTAACCCTTCATAAAATTTGATTTCTAAAATTATTTGCTACATCGCCTTCAGTAGATAATTAGATTAGTTGACAATGAGCCGCTTCAAATTCACTTTCTCATCGGGTTGCGAGAAATGAACAAGAATATCCTCTTTACTTTGGTTGGGCGACCCAAAGTCTTTATAAATAGTAGTTTTCAACACCAAAGGGATTTTTTCTGACTCTATGTTATCACCGAGATATTTTGCATTGATGACCCACTCTCCTGCAACATCGCCATAAAATTCGTATTCCTCTACGCGATAGTTGTTTTTTAACTCATCTTCTAGGCGATTGCCAAGTGCCGAATTGGTATGCTCCCAATTGAAAAATCTTTTTTGCGGATTAACGAATTGCAGTTCGAACTCGGCCGCCGGTACATTCCATTCAAAGACAAGACGTACCTTATACATCACATTATTGAGATATTCTGAATCAATATTGGCAAGGTTAAGTCTGCTTTTATGTTTAGATATAAGATTTTTTATCTCTCGTTTCAAAGTCTTGGAAATTCCTGAAGCGTCCACAGAAAAATACGTATTGCCTCTTTCAAGGGCCAATAATTCGCTCAAAGCCTCTTGATGCTTACCTAATTCGCCTTTTGCCTTGGCCCTGTTCAAATAGGCATTGACATCAGAAGGTGCCATTTTTATAATCTCTTCATTTACCTGTATAACATTTTCGTAGTTGCCTAAAGTTGAAAGCGCATTTGAAACAACCCTCAAAATCTTAACATCGTTGCCCTTCCATTCAAGTAAGTTTGAAATAACTATGCCTGCCTTTTTAGTATCATGATCTTTGAAATAGGTAAATGCGTCTAAATAAAAATTTAGGTTGGCGCCTTGTAGACTTCTCGACGCCAAATAAGTCTTGTAGGCTTCTTCAGTGCTACCGCTACTCTCTAAAGCCGTCAGAGTAGAACTTGAATCACCCGAGAACTTACCTTGGGTTTCATCATACAGGTTGTTCTTCAAAAGGGCCTGATCTACCGGTTTCCCACCTTTTTCACTACTATGAACCGCTGTTTTAGTGGTAATCAAAATAACACCACCACGCCCTTCGCTACCCCATGCATTCGTAGCTGCCAAACCTTTTAAGACCGAAATATTGGCTATATTGGCGGGATCGATATAGTCCATGTTAACATTGGTTGAGGAAAACACGCCACCAATACTATTGGTCTCACTTCTTTTCATAGGAACTCCATTGACAACCACCAAAGCGTTCGTATTCATATTTATGCTTCCACTACCCCTTATTTGGACAGCTCCAAGACCACCAGCGCGTTTTCCTGAAAAATCCATTTTCCCTGGTACCTTGAGGCCAGGGATTTTTGTATTTATCGCTTCGTCGACAGTTGTAGTAACTTCTGAAATATCACTATCATCCAGTTCAGAAACCGCATAACCTATTGCCTCTTTCCTTTGAAGTCCATAACCCGTAAGTGTCATTTCCGCTTTTTCAAGTTCCTCTTCTATGACCACTACCTCATCTAGAGCCACAATATTGGAAACCATAAAAACATCGGTATGTGCCATAATCTCCAAGGGGACGGTCTTAATCGTTTTACTGTTCCTACTGGTCACAATCAATGTATCACCTACTTGAGCGGGAATCTCAAAATCACCGGCATTATTTGTCAAGAAACTGTCCGAGAGGCCCTTTAGACCTACCCTGACATTCGGAGCAGGTCTGTTGTCAATATAAACAGTTCCTTTTATTAAAGATTTTTTCTCTGGGGCCTTATCCGCTGTTTTTTGCTGTAGCTTTTTTACATTTTCAGGTAGCATAGTCGCAAAGTCCATCAAACGGCTTTTGTTCACCAAGGCCGTGCGTTCCAAGAATTTCGCATTTCGATTGGGACTACTATTAATCAAGAAGCCTTTGCCTTCAATCGTCAGTACATCCTTGGTCAACGTTTTTTGACCATCTGTGAAAACATATATATTTGTATTTTTGATTTTCCCCTTCAACCCGCCGTATATTGTTCCTCCATCATAAGAAACGTTCTCCAAATCTTGTTTGAGTTGCGCCCAATCACCATCTTTTATATCATAATCTTTTTGGTCTACCGTGATACCGAATAATAACAACTGGACGCTCTGATTGCCGTTTCTTTCAAAAACCTTTTCCAGTACGGAAAAGTCCTTTTCCAAATCACGGTTGGCCATTGAAGCTGACACATCCCAACAGATTGTGGTATTGTTGCTTGTTATTTCTTGGGAGGTTACTATCGATATCGCTAAAAGGAAAATAAAAAGGAAGGCCGTTTTTTTCATGGCTATTGGTGTTTTCCTTAAAATTATACTAAAAAATCTACCGGTACAAGACTAAGTCTTAGTTATCTTGATGTTGTTTGACCCTCGGAATCAACAAAAGTTCGGTTTGACGTCCGTTGACATATCGAAATCCGTTTTCGCCATAAAAGCCAGCTTCTTCCAACATAATACGGATATCCCTTTTCCATTCAGGAATGGTTATGGTCGTATTCAACTCAATGGCATACACCGTATTCGGGTTTAATGGATAGTTCTCTCCGTCATCTTTCATCACACCTCCTTGAGAATCCCACATACCTATTGTGGTCCCTGCAGAATGCCCGTAAAGCCCAAGTGGATGGGTATAAATAGACGGTCGCAAACCCGCAGCTATAGCCTCCTTCAATGATTTCGCTAAAATCTCATTGCCGGTTCTACCTTGAATCATATTGGTCGTGAGAAAATCTTGAACACGATTACCATCTTTTAACCCTTCAACCAAGAATTTTGGTGCTTCCCTTTCTTTTGGTTTTAATACGTAGGCCAATTCTTGACAATCTGTATTCAATCTTAGATATGTTATTCCGAAATCACAGTGTAGCAAATCTCCCGGTAAGATCACAGTATCATCAGGACGACCTGAAAACGAGTATAAGTGGCTTACCAAACCTTCTTCACTTCGTTGTACATCAACCGTCGGATGAAACCATGTTTCCAAACCCAGATCAGTGACCTTTTGGCGCATCCACCACTCCACTTCCGTGGTCGTAGTTATGCCCGGGGTAACTACTTTTTCAGAAAAGGCCTCTGAAATAATATCATGAGTTATGTCTACCAATTGGTTATAAATAACCATTTCCCTTGCGGTGCGGGTTTCAATCCATCGGACGGCCAATTGTTCTGCAGAAACTACCTTTTTATGTTGTTTCTTAGGTAAGTTTTCCATGAACTCATCAAAATCGGTTTTATCCAATCCGTCGGCAATATTATGATCTTTGGAAAAATTCAGGCCTATTTTATCCGGATTTCGCTCTTCTATCAACTGTATTAATCGTTTCCATTGATTTGGTTCCTTCTCCTTGTCCCAGGCGGAAGTAATATTTTTACCGACATCGTATCTCGCTACAGCTAATTGTTCAATGGTGTTTTTTGCCTTATTCCGATAAAATAGAAGTATTGTTCTTCGGCGGGCATTCAACCACTTAGAAGGAAGCATAGTCCGTAACACCGGATCTTCATTATACTCTCTTGAAATGACTACCCATAAATCAATGCCTGTTTGGTCCATTAACTGTGGTAGCAGGTTATCAAAACGCTCAGCTAAGATTTCATCCACTACTCTTGAGCGTTCAACTTCAGGAAGAATTTGTTGGGAGAAGCCAAGGTAGTAAGTAAAAAAGCAGGCAATAAGTAGTATTTTTTTCATAGGTTTTATATCCCATTAAGTTACAAAATAAAGAAATAGCAATTGTTAGCTGCGTTTCTTCATAATGAAGTATCGTTGCACCTGTAAAAGTGAGGAGCTAACACTTTCCAGAAATGAGTGAAGCTAACTATTCAAAAGTCTTAAGGTTTCTTTTCTATTTATTTTGCCGTTATCCGTCCGTATGAACTTCCCGAGTGTATATATTGTTTTCGGTATTTCAAATCTTTCCAAAACAGTATTTTCTTTGATTCTGCGAAGGATTAATTCCGAATCGGTTTCTCCTTCATATATCAAAACTAATTTCTGCCCTAATTCCTCATCAGGTATTCCAGCAACAAAAAAAGGAATCTCAAGAAAAGATGCGAGTTTTGCTTCTAACTGTTCAGGGGAAAATTTTATTCCTCCAGAGTTGATGACATTGTCATACCTTCCTAGCCATTCGAAACGGGTTGCTGAAATGAGATTCACAATATCATTTGTAATAACGGTTTCATCAGCTATTTGAGAAGCAGAGATTAGCAGGCATTCTCTATTATCTTTCGAGAAATGAATATTGGCAAGAGCTTGAAAACAATTCTCGACTCCGCTTGAACTTGAAGGTGGTACACCGTTGACCTCCCTAACAGCAACATGTGTTATGGTTTCTGTCATACCGTAGGTTTCATAGACCTTGGTACGTTTTTGTTGCACCTGTTCTTTCAATTTAATTGAAAGTGGCGTTCCACCAACTAGCAAGGTTTTTATTTGTGCAATTTTGCTAAGGGAATTTTTCAGCTGTAGGGGTACCATTGCACAGAAGTCGTAATCTTTTCCAACATGCAATAAAGGGTTAGAAGAAGGGGTGACGTGAGTGAGCTCCAACCCTAAAACCAAGGCCCGAACAAGCATCATTTTACCTGCAATATATTGAGATGGAAGGCATAATAAGGCAGTGTTTCCCGGCTTTAAATCAAAGAATGCTCCTGTTGCTATGGCCGAATTGACCATATGCTCTTTTTTTAAAAGAATTGTTTTGGGGATACCGGTAGAGCCAGAGGTTTTGACTTCTACCACGTTTTTTTCATCTAACCAATCAGATAGAAAATTACCTAAATGCTTTTCATATTCCTGCCCTTCCTTAATTAGGCTATATGCTACTTCCTTAAGCTCATCGAAACCATAAGAAATTCCGTCGAGTTTAAATTGTGGATGTATCTCTTTATAATTCAAGGAAGCTTTCATCACTAGAAGAACCAATGGATTTTTCAGCAAGAAATATTTCCTCATCTACAACCTTACCAAATAGTCGTTCCTTCCAATTGGTCCAACCATATTTTTTAGCAAAAACGAGTAGTAGAATCGGATAAATGACCAAAACGGGAACAAAAACATCCCACCCCAGAACAGGTTCTGAAATGTCACGATACAAAGAGTCCGTTTGAAAGGCTGTCCAGTCGGCCGTTACCAAAAGTGCGGTTGTCAGATTGTTAGCTGCATGAAACCCTAAAGGCAATTCAAGACCGCGATCCATGAGCGTAAGTATTCCCAAGAAAAAACCTGTACCAATGTAAAAGACCATAATGCCGTAGCCTAATTTTTCAACTTCGGGGTTTAAAATATGCATTAGACCAAAGAGAATGGAAGTAAAGAACAAGGGCACCCATCGATTCTTTGCCAACAGGCCAATACCCTGCATCATATACCCACGTAAATAGTACTCTTCCATACTCGTTTGAATGGGTATCATGGCAATGGAAATGACCGCTAAAATCAGAAAGGGTTTCAAATTAAAATTAAACTCATAATCCTCTGGGGATAATTGAATATCAATAAATATGAATGCAGCGGAAATAAGCGACCAAAGGATAAACGCAAAAAAAATGCGGCCCCAATCCACTTTTTTTCTTGAAGTAGTAAGTTCCCTGATGGGTTGCTTGTGAACTAATTTCGTCCAGATAAACAAGCAGGTCAGTCCAATTGCAAATGTCAACAGCATCAAAAAGAGAAAAAGATTAGAGCCCAAAGCTTCGGACATTGACCCCACATCTCCACCAGCGAGAATTTTCATAGCATTTGACTTGGTAAATAAAGCAGCTATCAAAGGAGCTGCACCAAATACTTGCCAACCAAAAAAGACAACCAAAATACCTATAAGGTAACGCCAAAATTCGTGTTTGCTTTTATATGCTTGTTCTATATACATAATTCTTTAATTAGATTGGTTTTCCAAGTTTTGTTCTGGTCGTAAGATAATGTTCCTTTGGTAACCCTCAAAGGGCTTTCAAGATTATTGGCAAACAAACTACCAGTACCTAGACCTTGTGGTAGGGGGTTCCCCAACGTATGAGTCCATTGTGAAATCGCATTTAGGCCAATATTACTTTCCAATGCACTAGTAACCCACCAACCAATATTCATTTTTCTTGCCAGTTGGATCCATTCCATACTACCCTTATAACCCCCTACTAAACTCGGCTTTAGAATAATATACTGTGGTTGAATTGTTTGTAATAGTTTTTCTTTTTCTTTCGTATCGAATACTCCAATCAATTCTTCATCCAAGGCAATGTTCAAAGGACTATGTTTGCATAAATGTGACATTGTCAAAAGATTACCTTGCTTTATAGGCTGTTCAATGGAATGTATTTCAAGTTCAGATAGGATCTTTAATTTATCTAGGGCATCGGCCTCTGAAAATGCGCCGTTAGCGTCTACACGAAGCTCAATTTGAGCTTTGGAAAACTTTTTTCGGATAGATGTTAGAATAGCGATTTCTTTCTCAAAGTCAATTGCTCCAATCTTCATTTTGATACATCGAAAACCCTCCTTCAGCTTTTGTTCGATCTGTTCGCTCATAAAGGCTTCATCACCCATCCAAATCAATCCATTTATGGGAATAGCACTCATGCCCATAGTAAAATCAGAGGGGAAAAGTTCAAAAGGGTTTGTTGACTCCAATGACAAAAATGCCTGTTCAATCCCGAATTGTATACTGGGAAAACTTCGGAGTGCTTTCCACAATTCGTCTTTCCCCAAATGAATATTCGAGCAGGTCCACTGCAAAGTTTCCTCATATTCCGGAACATCATCAATGCTCAATCCTCTTAGAATACCGCATTCTCCAATTCCAAATTTCCCTTTCTTTTCTAAAATCAAAAACCATGTTTCCTTATGGGTAAGAATTCCGCGAGAAGTTCCGCTAGGTCTTTTAAAGTCAAGAGTGTATTTTTTATATAGTGCCTTCATAGGATGCCGTCAAATTTAGCTATATTTTAGGTTAAAATAATAGGACATGACAAGGGTCGATGGCAAAACAATATGGATTACGGGAGCATCTTCAGGAATTGGAGAAGCACTCACTTATCAACTCGACAAGAAAAAATGCAAGTTGATCATCTCCGCAAGAAAGGAAGAAGAATTACAACGTGTAAAGGCCAATTGTGACCATCAAAAAAATATTAAAATCATTCCCCTCGATTTGGCAAATCTGAATGATATGTCCGAAAAGGTCGAAATGGCGGTTACCGTCTTCGGTCAGATTGATATACTCATCAACAATGCTGGTATCAGCCAACGTTCTAAGATTATAAATACCGATATTGAGGTTTACAGAAGGCTCATGGACATCAATTATTTGGGAACCGTTGCCCTGAGTAAAGTACTACTACCCTATTTTGTAAAAGCGAAAACTGGGCATTTCGTTACCGTGTCAAGTTTAATGGGGAAATTTGCCGGCCCACACCGGTCGGGGTATTGTGGTTCGAAACACGCTTTACATGGTTTTTTCGATGTACTTCGTATGGAACATGAAAAAGACGGAATTCACGTCACGATGATATGCCCAGGTTATGTACAAACTAATATTGATAAAAATGCCCTGACCGCTGATGGGAGTCCGCAACGGAAACATGATGTGGAGAATCAAAATGGATTACCAGTAGCGGTCTTTTCAAAAAAAATGATTAGGGCTATCGAACGAAAAAAATATGAGGCTTATATGGGTAAGAAAGAAGTAATGGGCATTTATCTCAAACGATTTTTTCCAAAACTATTACATCGGGTTGTACTCAATAGTACGCCATAGCACTTAGGAATTACTTGAAGTTAAACCAGAAACGAACACCTTCAGAGGTTTTATCAATATTCAATTTGGATTGTAGTTGGTTGACCAAGCGGTTCATTAAACGTATGCCCATTGAAGCATTTGCACGTTCATCCGTATCATCAGGAAGTCCGACTCCATTATCTGTATATTCGAAAAAGCCTTCTTGGTCGGCAATTTGTCTTAAATGAATGTAAATTTTACCATTATCCTCGCTTGTCGGAAACGCATACTTGAATGAATTTGAGACCAATTCATTTAGAATAAGACCAAAAGGAATAGCGCGATCTATATCTAATTGTACACCTTCGGCATCAACAGTAATATTGATACTATGTCCACCTTTTTTATAAACGGACTGTACACTGTTGATCAAACTTTCTATGTAACCTTGCATCTCGATAACTGAAAGATCATCATGCTGATATAACTTTTGATGAATTAACGCCATAGCCTTAACTCTACTCTTACCTTCTTCCAATGCCTCTATTGCTGCCTTGCTTCTGGTGTTCTTGGTTTGAAGACTAAGTAAACTGGAGACCATCTGAAGGTTATTCTTTACCCTATGGTGAATCTCTTTTAATAAAGAATCCTTCTCAATCAAGGAATTTTCGATAATATGTTTTTGTTCAGCAATTAGACGTTGGTTCTTGATACTCTTTAAATAGGCATAAACTAGTCCGGCAAAACCAAGAAGCGTAAAAATAAGTGAAATGAATACAAGACTGATCTTCTCGTCTTTTGCGATCATATCACTCTTTGATTTTTCTAAGGCGGCACGCTGTTCTTCCATCATACGCTGGGCATTGGCCTTGTCCTCACCTACTACGGCGGCTAATTGCTGTTCACGCAAACCAGATTTATTTACCTTAACAGAGTCACGTATGCGCTCATTTTTCCTGTAGAATACGGATGCACTCTCAAAATTTCTGGTCTTATCATAATAGGAAGCTAGCAAGCGGTTCTTTTTTAAAATATTCTCGACCTTAATGGGTCTAATATCGTCGCTTAAATAATCCGTTGCATTTTTAAAATCTTCCAATTGCAAATAGCAGGATGCGATTTCTAATTTATTCTCTACCAGTTCTGAAGAAAATTTACCGGGGTTGTATACTTTGATACTGTCAATACTACGTTCAAGATAGGGTATTGCCTCGCTGAATTGCTTCAAGAGCACATGACACTTTCCAATGTTTCCATCAATAATCGCTCTCAGAACTTTGCTCTCCGTTTCTTGTTTATCCGACTTGTCAGTTATAACATCATTTAGGTAAACATTCGCAAAACCATGCGCCTTTTTATAATTACTAAGAGCAGTGGGGTATGATTTATCCAACCTAAGATAGGTGCCTACATTATTCCAGAAAACAGCTTGACCATAATAGTCCTTTTCATCTATGTTCTTTTTCTCTTGCTCGAAATAGTCTTCCATTGCATCTCTATGCTGTCCGAGGTCCGAATAAATATCATAGAATGCTATATTTTTTGTTATTCCTAGTTCCTTCTTCTCCTTTCTTATTTTCATTTGCTCTGCATACAACTCTAGTTTGGAGTAGGTTGTATCCATTAATTCCAAAAGCATTGCTTTAGTATCATCCTCAAGGGACCCCTTGACTTTATAGAGCTCTTTCGCGATGGCTAAACTTTTAGCATAATCCCCTAGATCATGTTGAATCTGGGATTGCACCAACTTGTAGTGTGTAATTGCAAGGGAATCTTTGGTTTTCTCGGAATTATTCAGATATATGTTTACCGCCTCTAACCAATCGTAAGCCGAATTTTCATTATATCGATTAGGAGTATTGAAGAAAAACACTAGGCGTTCTTCAGAGCTTTTAGAGTTCTTGAATTCATTAAAAAAGCCTTGGACAGAAAGTGCATCATCTTGGGCAACTGCAGGTTGCACAGCTAGATAATAGAGTAATAGGTAACCAAAAATCTTGAATGGGACTTTTTTCATATCATGTAAACGAACAAAACCAAACATAATACTATAACTTGGTTCAGCTAAATTTTTGTTGTAACCCAAATCCGTCATTTGCGACATTCTTTTTAAACTAGAAATTTGGTATTACAATACAATTGTTCTCTAAACTATTTTTACCCCATAAACAGTATAGGTGTTTTTGCTAGTTTCGTGGTCAAAGGCCTTAAAAACAATACCTCTCAACCAAAAAAGGCTGCTAAGCGCATTCACGCTTTTCAACCATGTTCATTAAAAAAGTAAGATTTTGGGAATCCATTTGTTCTTTTCAAAATTATCGATAAGAATTCAATGTTTGATGACATTGTTGTGTAATGGTTATTTTTTGTTGTGAAAGTCGAAAAACGTTTGCAAGTGTGTATTTCATCCGATTTTTACGCATTTCGTGGGAGAGAAATCAATTTGTATTACAAAAAAGGACATCCAATAATGTCCTTTTTAAATATTCGATACGAATATACTTTTTCCTCTAGGAGTTCATGGCTGAAATGATAAACTCCTTAAAGTCTTTTGAAATCGGAATTAAATTGTTGTTTATCATAATATCCTTCGAGTTGATGGCGTCAATATGATCCACATTCACTATATATGACTTATGAGCTCTATAAAATTTGGTTTTGGGCAACTTTTCCAGATAGTCTTTCAAAGGAGATCGAACTAAGAATTTCTTATCTACCGTATTTACTTCTAAATACACATTGTCCGCCTTTATGAACTGTATGTCTCCAAATTGGATACGATAATAAAGGTGTTGTTTTTTTACAAAGATGGAGTCTTTAAGTACCGAATTGGACATTGGTACATCTTCTTCACTTACAGGTCTTTCTTGTTTATTTTCACCGGTACCATAGGTGAAATTTGCCAGGGCGATTTCTATCGAAGTATAGAGATCTTGTTGCTCGAATGGTTTCACTAAATACCCATTTGGTTTGACCGTTTTCGCATTTTCAACTGTCGCCCTATCTGAATTGGAGGTGACGAAAATAAATGGAATATCATAGTTCTCACGAATATGTTTTCCCAAATCAATTCCTGTTCTATCGGAGGCAAGAATAATGTCAATCAATACAAGATCAACTTTTTGGGTTTTCAACACTTCTTCAGCCTGCTCGTAAACAATTACATTATCTACGATTTCATAGCCGATTTCTTCTAGCATAGATTGCATATCGTCAGCAATGATGACATTGTCCTCTACGATAAGTATTCTGATTGGTTGTTCCAAGGTAGTTGTGGTTTATATGGTTACAGAATGAAATTATTAAAAACGATGTAAAACAAAAGGGCCAGGAAAAATGTACTCAAGGCCAATTTTTTAAGTTCAGGATCAAGTAGATAAGGTTCTTTGGTACTATGTACTTTTACCAGATGAAAACCAACCGGCACAAAGGCCAATAACGGAATCAATTGATACCATTCAGAAAACGTGCCCAAAATAAAAACAAGCATGCTCACAAAGCTTAAAACTAGTAGGGCATAATGATATTTTTTTCCGTTTTCAAAGCCCATTTTGACGACCATGGTATTTTTGTTCGCTTTTTTATCGGACTCAAAATCACGAAGGTTGTTCAAATTGAGTACACCTACACTCAATGCACCAATAGTTATGGCAGGTAGCCATGAGTAATCAGTCAAGAACCTTGTGTATAAGAACATTGAACCCAATACACCAACAAGCCCGAAAAATACAAATACAAAAATATCACCTAAGCCCCTATATCCATAGGCCGACTTACCAACTGTATATTTTATTGCTGCCCAAATACTCAAAAGGCCCAGGCCGGCAAATAAAAAAACATACTCGATATTTTCTACTCCAAATGAAGCGTACAACAAGATGGCTACTAAGAAAATGCTTACTGCAATTGATACAATAATTCCATTTTTAAGTTCGCGACGTGTTAGGCGACCACTTTGTAGAGCACGTTTAGGACCTATTCTATTAGAATTGTCCGTGCCCTTAACACCATCACCATAATCGTTGGCGAAATTTGAGGTTACTTGAAAACTTATTGTCGTGAACAAAGCAAGCATGAATATTAGTAGGTTGTTTTTTTCGTAAAGATTGGCGAGTGCTGTGCCAACAATAACGCCTGAAATTGATAGGGGTAGCGTTCTTGGCCTAGCCGCACTTAACCATGCACTAATTTTTGGCAAAATTAATAGGGGTCTTCTATTTTAATTCGTTTACCTTCTTTGTATGATGCAACAAATGCATCGTCAAAACCAATGTCAACCAATTCTTTCCTAAACAGCTGGGCTTCCTCCAACGTTTGGAAGTTGCCTAACGAGTATGAATAAAAAGGATTTGTTTTTACAAAAAGTGTATTTGTCAGCGCTTCAGATGCTAAAGTCACATTGTTATCAACAAACGACTTTACCTGAACCGAATAAATCATTTCTTTATCTAAGAATTTCTTGGCGAGGTAATACTCCTTTACCAAACTCAATTCCTCATTCTGCTCCTTGAGATTAGAGATTCGAGTTTTAATAGCATCAAGGCTATCAATAGAAACCAATAAATTGTTCTGCTGTTCCAAGCCAGCTCCGCTACTACTCAACCCTGCGGTAAAAGAAGTTATTGCCAATGTGCCAATCAAGAAAAGGGCAGTAACCCCTGCAAGTACATTTCTTTGAATCTTACTTTTCTTAAGTTCTTTGTTCTTAATTTTAATTTGGTCTAGAAGACGTTCATTGATAATCTGAGCTTTGTCAATATCCTTGTGCAATTCAAGTAAATCGCTTTCTTCTATAAAAGGCATTTTCTATTGGGTTTAGGGGATGTCTCTGTGCTAAAGTAATTAAAATTCATTGACCACAATAAAATAAATGCAGTCAATGTTGCAAAATTGTAATTTTTAGTGGTCAAGCAATGGAAAAACGTTGTAAGATCGTTTTATTGAATTGATTTCCATTTGCTTATCGATGAACTACATGGTCGGTTTTAATCTCCTCTAGTGATAAACCTATATGGTAATTTTCAATACAAATTTCATTATGCCCTTCACATCAAAGACATGATTCCATTCTTTATTATTCAACCCTGTGGATACCATCTTCCTTTATTTGAATCTTTCGAGCTTTGTATAAGGTACCTATTCCTTTTTTAAAAGTCTTCTTGCTCATTTGAAGCTCATCTTTGATTACATTAGGGTCTGACTTATCGTTTAAAGGAAGAAAGCCATTATGTTGCAACAGTGTATCATAGATTTTCTTAGCTGCCGGTTCCAATATTTTTTGTCCGAGAGGTTGTAATGAAACGTCGATTTTATTATCCCCGCGAATGGCCTTTATACAACCAGCTACGACATCGCCTACAGCAATTCTTTTAAAAACCTCATTAAAATAAACCAAGCCCTTATGTTGATGGTTTATGATTACTTCCCAACCTAAATCAGTTTGTCTGGTTACGACGAGCTCTACTTCTTCCCAAACTCGAACCGTCAGTTCGTCATTATTGAGAAACTTATCTAATTTATTGGATGCCACCAATCTATTGCTTCGCTCATCCAAATAACAATATACTACATACCACTGACCTTCTCGCATCTTGTTTCGTTGCTCACGAAAGGGAACCAAAAGGTGTTTTTCCAGACCCCAATCCAAAAAAGCTCCGAACTCATTCACCTCAACCACTTTGAGCAATTGAAACTCGTTAACGATAATATCTGGTTCTAATGTTGTGGCAACTGGGCGTTCATCATGGTCTAAATAGCAGAAAACAGTGATTTTTTCGCCTATTTCATAATCTTCAGGAACATACTTATTCGGCAAAAGTATACCGGAGTGCTGGTCATCTCCTAAAAATAAACCAACACTGGTGTGCCTAAGTATTTCTAAAGTGTTGAATTTGCCAAGTTCGATCATTAGGCAAAAGTACAGTTAAATTATGGGCATAAAAAAACCATCTACTCAATGAGTAGATGGTCTTTAAAATATTATCGTGAAATTAATAAGCCGACTGCCTATCAAAGTGTTTGCACAACATATAGTACACTACTGCTCTATGTTTATTTTTATTAGATGAACCGTATTCTTCCACAACGCCTTTGATAGCATCCATCAATGCCGGCCCATCACTCATACCCAACTTTTTAATCAAGTAATTATTTTTGACGGTCTCCAACTCTTTTTCATCAACTCCGGAAACTTTAGAGGCATCCAAATTATAGATCGAAGGTCCCAATCCAACAGTAACTTTTGTTAATAAATCCATATCTGGTGTAAGACCAAATTTGTCCTTAATATCAGCAGCATACTTTTCGATTAAATCATCTCTTTTACTCATAATAGTTAGTGTTCTATGTTATTAATGGTTAATAAAAGTCTAAGATATAAAATCGAAATAACCAAGCAAAATTTTATCGTTCAAGATTCTCGGAGTATCGACCTCTAAAAGCCTTGGCCCTGTTTTTTGCTGAAAAAAAACTGGTAAAATATTTTTCAATTCTTTTTCACTCTCTGCCAATTGATATTCAAATCCGAACATTTTACACAAATGCGCGACATCATGATTTTGAACCGTCTCGAAATAAGTTTCAAAATTTTTAGTGTTTTCTTGACCCGGAAGGATTCTAAAAATACCTCCGCCCCTATTATTGATCAGAATGATTTTAAAATCTGAACGGATATAATCGTTCCACAGCCCATTGCTGTCATATAGAAAACTTAAATCGCCCGTAATAAGAAGTGTAGGCTCTTTGTAATAAACGGAAGCACCTACCGCTGTCGATGTAGAACCATCTATACCACTAGTACCACGATTGCAAAAAACCTTGATTTCTGAATCCAGGTTAAATAACTGTACATAACGAACTGTTGAACTATTGGCAAGTTGTAGTTGATATTCAGCAGGAATGTGTTTGCAGATTTGGTAAAAAGCAAGCATGTCAGAAAAGTCTATTTGGTCTATATATTCCTCTCTCTTTTTTTTATATCGTAGTTTCACGGAATTCCAATATGAAAAATATTCACTTGAAACATTTTTTGAATTTTCAAAAAATTCAGTAAAAAATCGATTGGGCTCAATCTTGAAATGACGAGTCAGTGCAAAAAAGGTATTATATGCCTTAAGTCGATCAATATGCCAATGCTCTTTAGGCTGGTAATGCCTTAGGAAGGCCTTTATTTTTTTGGAAACGATCAAACCTCCAAAAGTGAGTAAGATGTCCGGTTGCAGCTTTTTGAACAACTCCTCTTTCTCTGCGGATTTCTCAATTGGTGCAACAATACTATCAATACTCGGAAAGAAGTTTGGATGGTGCAAATTCGAAGTAGATTCTGTAAGTACGATTACCGAAGGATCGTTACCTAAAATATCCAAAAAGCATTGTTCCACCTCACTAGGATGGTTAACACCTACCAACACCATTTTTCGCTTAGATGAATTCCAAAGTCCTTTATAATTATTTAAATCATCTATAATGGCTGATTCAGTTCGTGCTTCTAAAATTTCCGGCTGTACTATTACCTTGTCAAGTACTTCATACAGCGGTTCCTCAAATGGAACATTGATATGCACTGGCAACCCTGTATTCAATGCGGTATTCAACGCTATATTCAACTCTGAATCATTAAATGCTTGTACATTTTGCTGTGTAACGGTTGTTCCTTTCCCTGAAATTAATTGGGGGCTATACTTTTCAATGCGATCGGTAGCATGCACCACATCTTGCCTTAAATTGGCAGAGTACCCAATATGTCTTTGAAAAACATCATCTTGACGAATGGTTTGGCCATCGCCTACATCGATTTTGTAAACGGGTCTATCTGCGGAAATTACGATTAATGGAATGTCGCTATAAAATGCTTCCGCTATAGCTGGATAATAGTTGAGGAGCGCACTACCTGAGGTACAAACAACTGCTACGGGCTTCCGCAATTGTTGTGCAATACCAAGCGCAAAAAATGCAGCACTTCGTTCATCTACAATACTGAAACAAGTAAAAAATGGGTCCTCGGTAAAACCTAAAGTCAACGGTGCATTACGCGAACCGGGTGAGATAATAATATTTTCGATGCCCTTCGCCTTGCAGTGCATCACCACTGTCTGCGCCAAGGGGATATTGGAATACTTCATCGTTACAAAAATACGACCTAACCGTTTCTTAACCCAATGAAGGCGAAAATTCTAGTCGCTTCTCACTACTTCGAGCATCGTGTTGGTTTTGGCCACAGTCTCTTCCCACTCCTTTTCAGGGTCGGAATCCTTAGTCACACCTCCCCCAACATAAATAAGAACCTTGTTTTGCTTAAGTTGCATACATCTTAAATTCACAAAGAAAGTGGTGGCGTACCTTAAGGACTTATAGGCACGATTTTCTACATTGCTTCTTCTTGATGTTGGCGCATTTTCGCTTTTCACATTCAACTCACCCAAATATCCTGTATAATATTCCCGGTCATAATCTTCGTTTCTTAAAATGAACTCTTTAGTCGGCTTTAATGGCATACCGCAAACGGCAGGTGTAGGGTGCAAGGCGTTCACAATTTCGCCCAAACGCTCTTTCTCGTAATTGGCGGTTAGTTTTGTTCGCAGGTGCAGAAGGTTTCCTGCTCGAACGGATTCTCTTTCTGAGACCGAGAGATTAGTAACCTTGTCCTTTAACATATTGGAGATGTAATTCGTGACAAGTTCTTGTTCTTCCAACTCCTTAGCTCCCCATTCTATCGGTTCAGAACCGTTGTACTCCTGCGTACCTGCCAATGACATAGTGATTATCCTTTGGTTCTCTCCTTTTAAGAGTATTTCGGGTGTAGCTCCTAACCAAGTACCGACTTTAGGATGATACCACAGGTAACAAAAGGCATGAGGGTTCCGTACAAGAAGTTTTTGAAATAAATTCAAGGAAGAAGTTTTGCAATCGACCTCGATTTTTCTTGACAAGACCACTTTATCGAACTCACCTTCCAGAATCTTATTAATTCCAGTTTTTACAAGATTGAGATGGAAGTCCTTCTCACCCTTATCCAATGATAACTCGGCGTACTTTTTGGTGTCAGGATCAAAAGAATTGGGTGTCACTTCTAAACGCCGGTCACCGTGCAATAAAACTATGTTGTTTTTTATGTCAAACGGAGCGAAAACAAAGCCTGATTCAGTAAAATCAGTTAAGTGGTTCAATCTGTCATTGTCTTGAAGTAGAGCAATAATGTTTTTCTCTTTGGGTTTTCGATAGACAACAAAAGGTAAGTTGTTCGAATGTTGAGCAGTTATTGTATCTAAGAAGTTTTCGGACATTTATTTTCTTGGCAAGGCAATAGTAGTCAGCTTACAAACAGAAATTAAATTACCATCAGTATCGGTCACCTTAATATCCCATAATTGTGTGGTAGTACCCTTATGAACAATCATAGCTTTTGCAAACACTTCACCCTCTCGAATGCTCTTAACATGGTTCGCAGCAATCTCAATTCCCCGAACAAATACCTTTTGTCCGTCTAAAAAAATATAAGAAGCAGTGCTACCTACAGTTTCGGCCAATGCAACGGTAGCTCCTCCATGCAGCACACCGTCTGGTTGATGAACTGCAGGGTTCACAGGCATTTTAGCAATTAAAAAATCTTCACCGACATCGGTAAACTCTATTTGCAATGTCTCCATCAAGGTGTTTTTTGAAGATTCATTACATACCTTAAGTATTTTCTCTTTGTATTCGTCCATGATTTTTTTGTAAAATTAAGCATTACACAATCAATAAAAGACTCTATTTTTATAATAGATTTAA
>CAZTLZ010000006.1:0-44646 GCA_964614665.1 uncultured Maribacter sp. | reverse complement strand
GTTACCTCAGGGTTTATGAAGGCGTTGAAAACTTCTGAAACAGGTTTTCGAATTAGCATAGAAGCTTGAGCAAATTGAGAAGTTTGTTCGGTCATTGTTGATAAACTTTCTTTGTCAAGATAGGTATTTGTTGATTAAGAACTCATAAAATATCTTTTGGAAGTATTTTACGTGCCCAAGTTTTGACACGTTTAGAGGTATTTACTTCTTCATCAGGGTTGAAATCCAGCGTGGTTTCCCAAGCATTTTCAGGTTTAAATTCTTCTTCAAAACCAACCATCACATTCTTTGCTATCTGATTTGAAGATATAATAGTGATGCACTCCGTATTCAGGTTAGCGCTTCTGGGGTCTAGATTAAAGGTACCTATTACAGTGATTTGGTTATCTATGACCATTGATTTTGCATGTAGACCGAAGATAGGAGTATAATCAATAGCTTCTTGAAGCTCTCCTGTCATTATCTTCATCCGTTCAGCGGCATCAGGCCTTAATTCGAATATGCGAACACCTGTTCTTAGTAAATCTTCACGTTCACTCTGATATCCGGCAAAAGCTTCTAGGTTGTCCGTTGATGCTAAACTGTTGGTCAGAATACGTATTTTAACACCTCTATCTATGGCCACTTTGAATAGCTGTTGACCTAGTTCGGTCGTGACCAGATAAGGACTCTGAATATCAATGCTCTTTTTTGCATTTCTTATTAAACGGATAAGACTCACTGTTGTTTTACCGCCGCCGCCAAGGCCACTATTTCCATCGTTCTTACCAGGTTCGTCTGAAATAAATTGAACATCATCTACCCAAACGAATTTGTCCGAGGCTTTGATACTAGCGAAGGCCTCTGGTAACCGTTCTATCTTTTCTCGCACTTGGGGCCAAAAATTCTCAGGATTGCAGGCATATTCATGTAATCGATTAAAGCGATTTTCATTATTAGAATCGATAGGCTCTTCATCGACCATATCTACAATAGGTACACTCAGATTACTATTCCAATAATCGGAAAATGAGTTACTGACCTTTTCGGTCTCCTTACCGAGCAATAGTATATCCCTATCCCTGAAATTGTATTCATGATCATAGTCAAAATATTCGTCAGCAATATTGCGGCCACCAGTAATGACCACCTTATTGTCTACAATGAAGGTTTTGTTATGCATCCGTTGATTTGCGGCCCGAAAATCAGTTGCGAATTTTTTGACTTTTTCAACAATGTTCTTCCCGAGATTTACGCCTGGATTATATACGCGAACCGAGATGTTTTTATGGGAATCTAAAGTCAAAATATCCTTTACATCAGCATCGACCATCAGATCATCAACAAGAAGCCTAACCATTACACCGCGATCTGCAGCTCGGACGAGATAGTCTATTGCTATCAGGCCTACATTGTCCGTAGAAAAGATAAAATATTGAATGTCAATACTTTTCTCGGCATATTCACTCAACCATGCCCTGGTAATCATAGCTCCACCACCATCTTCCAATACATAAACGCCAGTTTTGGTTTCCATCTTATCGGACAGATCTGCTAGTTCTTTTGAAAGACTGATGTCATTATTCCGATGAATAGATGTGCAAAAATTGGTTTCGCCTTTTGGCATTACTTCTTTTTTTTCATTACAGGAGGTCAAGAAAATCAAGGTTAAGAGGTAAACGGAAAAAGTACGAAAAATCATAAATTCACAGATTGATGTTACTATAACGGGTGAACAAATGTTTTATGTTGCGGACCACAACCATTTAGGCCTTCATGATTCTTTAGATGGATCGTAGAAACTCTGCTTTTAGTTTTTCCCGTACAACTTTCCCATCCTTCAAGCAAACGAAATACGAATTGTTATTTTTCTCCATTGAGACGGCCTTTTTCAATTTGCCATCTACGAAATGGACTCCCGATCTGTCATCACAGGCAAAACCCGCCGTAAGTTTCTCCGTTTGAATATTTTCGTGATATAACGGAATTCTTGAAGCTTCTGAATGATAGTGTGGACAATGACTATAATTCAAAAAACCGAGACATTCCACTATGGAATAGTCCATAGGTCTTGAGTCTGTGGTACCTGCATTGAACCAACATAGCGAGCCAGCACTTCCACCGGTCATTACCGTCCCATTTTCATAAGCCTGTTTGAGAACATTTGTAATGCCTTGGGCCTCCCAAATAGCAAGCATATTAAGCGTATTGCCCCCTCCAACAACAATAGCATCCATAGGCAGAATCATTTCTTCCCAAGAAAGTTGTTGGTCATTGGAGTTTATCCAAACCCTCAGAACATGAGGTTCAATATCTAATCCTTCACAGGCTTCATACCAGCGTTCGATGTAGCCTTCATCATCGCCTGAGGCCGTAGGTAGAAAACACATTTTAGGCTTGGGTTTTTTAGTGATCTCTTTGGTATAGTTGAGGAACTCTTTGGTCAACCTTCCACTACCGTATGCGAATATTTGTTTTGATTTTTCGTTCATGGCCTAGAAAACTGTTTAATTTACCGTTTTGGTCGATTTCTTGTGATTATAGGGATTCGCCTTGTAGTAGTCACGAAGACTAAACTTGCGATCTTCGAATTTATCTTGTAATATCTTAAAGTGCTGTATGCGATCAATTCGAAAAGCCCGATAATCTTTTCGCAAATGACACCATGCCATTAAAATCCATTTGTTTTCCGTTGATAGAATGGCACAAGGTTCTATTTTACGAAACGAGATATTTGGGTCATCAGCTTTTCTGTAATTGATTTCTACATAGTTAAAGTTAGTAATCGCCAACTGTAACTCTGAAAGGGCATTGCTACTGATACTTGCTTTGCGAGTATCAAAAATATGTAGTTTATCATCGAGCATTTCGCTTTTTTCCAAGATCGAGGAACGAAAGACCGATTTAATTTTTGTTAAGGCCTCTTCAAAGTCGTTCACTAGTGACGAATCGTTACTTCTGCTAACCATATGTTGAGCTGTGATCAGAGCGTTTGCTTGTTTTTCAGTGAATTGAACTGGTGCAACGGTATACCCGTCCATTAAGGTATATCCACGACCTTCAAGCGTGATTATGGGAACCCCGGCCTCGATCAATTTCTGAATATCCCTGTAAATAGTACGTATACTTACTTGGTATTTATCGGACAATTCTGTTGCCGTTAAAACCCGTTTCGATTTTAATAGGGTCAGAATATTGACAAGTCGTGCAAGTTGGGTCATTGTGTTTGACGTTAAAACAAAGATAGCGAACCGATTTGCGATTCGCTATCCCTGATTTGTCTCCGGTTTAATTCCAAGAATGGAGCGCCACTTTGTTGCCTTCGGTATCCAGCACTTGAGCCATAAATCCGTTTTCTCCGATGTCGGTCTTTGGCATTACAATTGAGCCACCGGCAGATTCTACTCGTGATAACGGAACACTCAAATCATCACCACCATTTAAATAAACAACAACCCCATCCTTAGATGGTACGTAGCCGTCCATTTCAACAATACCACCCCCAACACCATTGTTATCATCATCATATTCAAACATACCGTATTTCATTCCCGGCATAGGTGAATCTTTAATTGTAGTTTCTAACATGGTAGTGTAAAATGATTTTGCTCTTTCAAAATTTTTAACTGGAATTTCAAACCAACTGATTGCACTTGTCATTGTCTTTTATTTTAAAGGTTAAACTTGGCACAAAGATATTTTGACAAATGTCAGATGGTGTCAGGGGTTTGAAATTTACATTGGAAGAATACCCATAAAACAATACCTATGATAGAAATTTCATGACTAACCTGTTCAATAATTCATGCAGTTTTTTACTCAATTACTACACTTCTTAGGATTATTGTCAGGTATATAAGCCCTACGTAATCTATGTCGTAACTAATTAGTATCAAGGTTTAGCTGCCCAGGAACAAAATAATGGAATTTTACTCACGAAACTTCGTAAATCAGTGCAGTATCATGAAAAAGTAAGTTTGCTGATTTAATGAAGCGAAGTACGAGAAAAGCATCGTTCAGAGGCACCTTATTTCGATAAAGTGTTTTTGGCTAAAATACCGTTATCGAGACTTTTTTACACTTTATCCGAAGTTTGGTCAGTTAACGAGTATTTGGTCTCGTTGAACGAACCAAAACCCCGTCTGATAGGGTCTGAGGCGTTTTATATATATAAAACGTCAAGTCATGAAAACTATCGCAACTTTAATTTTTGTTCTTTTTATCGGAGTAAGCGCACAAGCTCAAACTGCAACCGAAGAGGTTAAAGTTGAGACTATCGAAATGACTATCGTAACTGAAACTGTTGAAGAAGTTGTTACTGAAAAGAACACTGAAGTTGCTCGTTTGTACAAGTATAAGAATGCGCGTGTTAAGAAAGCCTTGTCTTTTACTACTAAAAGAAACAAAGCAAAAATGGCTTAAGCAAATTTCAAGATTTTTATTGATTCCGTTCTTCCTTTTACATTGACATCTAAGTATGATTCCCCCGGTAAAGGCCTTTCTTCCAAATTTTTTGAAACTTCTTCTGTAATAATCAATTGGGTTTTGAATTCCTTATTCAACTGTTCTATGCGATTGGCAATAATAACAGGATTCCCAGTAACTGAGTATTGCTTTCTTGTTTCACTTCCAACATTACCTGTAACTACATTACCCGCATGAAGACCGATTGCGATTCTCAATTAATATTCTGTTATGCGTTCTGCATCGCCCTTGTTTCTCAACAAATTGATGATTTTTTCATAATGATCAATCGCGCCTTGAAAGTCCCCCTTGTTTTCTCTACCCATTGCCAACTTTGCTTCTGTCCGTATGGCAATGTTAAACAAAGAACAAGACATGGCATCCATAAAAGGTTGCTAGAATTAGGATATTTGTGCTTTGGGTCTCGCATTTACATTTTGGTTTGTATGAAAGACATTAAATCCATCATGACTACGGTAATATTTAAAAAAGTAAGTAAACCTCAAGTTAGTAAGTGTAGCCCAATGTAATTGTAATAATCTGGGTTTAAATGCACTTTTTCTCGGTAAGATGTTTTTGGTATATCTTACCGTTATCGAGGCTTTTTTACACTTTATCCGAAGTTTGGTCAGTTAACGAGTATTTGGCCTCGTTGAACGAACCGAAACCCTGTATGACGGGGCCTGAGACGTTTTATATATATAAAACGTCAAGTCATGAAAACTATCGCAACTTTAATTTTTGTTCTTTTTATCGGAGTAAGCGCACAAGCTCAAACTGCAACCGAAGAGGTTAAAGTTGAGACTATCGAAATGACTATCGTTACCGAAACTGTTGAAGAAGTTGTTACTGAAAAGAACACTGAAGTTGCTCGTTTATACAAGTACAAAAATTCTCGTATAAAGAAGGCTTTGTCTTTTACCACTAAGAGAAACAAAGCTAAAATGGCTTAGTCAATACTCATAAAAATCTTCAAAGTATGTTATCAATTGTATTGATTATTTCATCATTCTTAATTTCAGGATTTATTTTCGGCTCCATTAGGCCCAAAGCCCAACTACGACCTATTGAAGTAAAAGCTCATAAGTAGGCATTTATACTACTTGAAAAGATTGACTTCAGTTTGAGAAGAATAGAGAGGCTTTTTTATTCTCTATGCTAATTTTAATTCTTCTTGATTTTTTTAGTTGCTCGATATTTTTTCACTCACAACGGAATTATCTTCAAAACTCACGATTAAAAGCACTTCTTGTCGGCAAGTTGTTTTAGATATTCAAAACGTTTATCGAAGCTTTTCCACACTTTATCGGCCTTTTTGTAAAACAGCGAATAGAATTGACTTTCAGCGAGTTACAAAGCTTTTGGGCTGCATACGCGGTTATCTTAGTGTAACCCAAATGTTAGTTATGAAACCTATTTTAACCATCTTATTTGTTATTGTACTAGGAGCTTCGGCTTTAGCCAGTACTGGAAATCGTATAAGCGAGTTTAACCCCGAAATTGAAAGCTATGATAAAGTGGCACCTCTTAAAATGGATATTATTTTGGATAGTGGCATTGTTATTGCTTCCAGTTATAATGAAGTTGAAATCACTAACACAAAAAGTGTTGTGCGTTTATACAAATTCAAGAATTCAAGAATAAAGAAAGCCTTGTCTTTCTCTACTAAAAGAAACAAAGCCAAAATGGCCTAAACATCACAAATAAAAATCTTTAAAGCTATGGTACTATTCACAATTATTATTCCCACTATTTTAATAGTAGGTTTTATTATCGACTCCTTAAAGCCAAAAGTCCAATTACGACCTATCAAAGTAAGAGTTCGTAAGTAAGCATTATACCACTAGAAAAAGACAGCCCTACTCTTCCAATAAGGATGGTAGGGCTTTTTCTGTGTTAAGATTAGATGCCTTTATCGATTATTTCATAAAGCAACTATCTACTGACTACTCTTTTATACCCGGTTGTAGAATCTTGAATCCTGTTTTGGCTTTTTCAGTTTCAACCATATCTTTTACTTCCCTTAAAAGTGCTTTGGCATCATAGACAATACCATCTTTAATGGTGTATTTGACCCCACCTTCGCGAATCACTTCATTGTCTTTGGTCAGTTTCACAGCTCCTGTACCATATAACACCTTAATATTGGCCAGCGGATTTGCATCTACTACAACAAAGTCAGCCAATTTGCCAATGGACACAGAACCTATTTTATCACCCCAACCCAAGGCTTCGGCACCATTCAGGGTTGCAGAGCGGATAACCTCTAATGGGTGGAAGCCTGCTTCTCGTAATAGTTCCAATTCACGAATGTAAGCAAAGCCATAGAGTTGAAAAATAAATCCAGAATCAGAGCCTGCGGTAACACGCCCGCCTCGGTTTTTATATTCGTTGACAAAGGTCATCCACAGATTAAAATTTTGTCTCCAGGCCACTTCTTGTTCCGTGCCCCAATCATGCCAATAACTTCCGTGTGAAATTTTACTTGGTTGATAGAACTCCCATAAAGAGGGCATGGTGTAGTCCTCATGCCACTCAGCTCGCCGCGCGCGTTGCAAGTCCCGACTTGCTTCATAAATATTGAAGGTTGGATCCAACGTAAAATCGAGTTCTAACAATTCGGTCATTACATTTTCCCAATGCTTGGAATAAGGTTTTGCAGCTTGCGCCCATAATTTTCCCGCGTTTTCAAAACGGTGTTGTTCATTCTGGTAGTTATAATCCAAAGGGTAGTCTTGTACGGTTCTATCGTCAAATAAGGCTTCTGGGAGCCCATACCAGTGCTCCATTGACGTCAAACCCGCTCTGGCTGAATGCAATACATTCCAACGTGCTACACTCAATTGAGCATGATGGCAGGCAGAACCAAGACCTAATTTCTTATTCTCGTCCAAAGCAGCTGCCATGATAGCAGGTTCGGCCCCGAAGAATTTGATACCGTCAGCACCCGCTTTCGCATTGGCGCGTACCCATTCACGAGCTTGCTCGGGTGTCGAGATCGGAATGTCATTTAAAGGATTAAAGTTCTCGCTAGTCTGGCCGAAGATAGTATTGGTAAACAAACGTGGAGCAACAATTTGGTTTTTTTCACTTTTACGTTTTAAGTCCATGGACCAATCTGGACTTCTACCGCCAACTTCGCGTGCCGTAGTTACTCCATGAGCCATCCATAATTTGAAAACATACTCCGGTTCGGCACCTTGTCCTACCCCTCCAATATGAGTATGCATATCCACAAAACCAGGCATTAAGTACATTCCGTTGCAGTCGAGCTCTTTTCCACCTGCTTTAAGTTTTGGGCGTTTCGATTCGTCAATCGGTACACCATCATAACCAACCACTTGAATTTTTTTGATGATGTTTTTCTCAACCACGATATCAATCGGACCTTGTGGCGGAGCTCCATTTCCGTTAACGAGCATAACCCCTCGTATGATCAATTGTGAATGTGGCCCGTCGCCTTCTGCAGATTGAGCAACTGTTTGAAAGATGCCCATAAGCTGTAGGGTAAGGATGAACAGAATGGATTTCGTTTTCATAATTTGCATTGTTGGATTTTTAGGAGGTTATCTTTTTAGAGCTTTTATATGCATAAACGCAGGAAACTCATTTAATTCTTTAAAATGTCTAGGGTCTAATTTTTCAAATTCTGGTGCCGGTTTCGGTTCAACAAGTTGGTCAATATAGAAGCCGTTGTTGGTTATAGGTTGCATGCATTCATTTAAAGATCTACGGTAACTGTGCATCTTGATTCGTTTTCCGAAACCACCCCAGGAAGCATTTACTGGTTCTACTTCAAAGTACTTTTTTGATTTGAAATAAAGGTATTCGAAAAATGGATGCTCTATTGAAATCACCAATGACCCGTTTGGTTTTAAAAGTCTATGAAATTCTTTCATTGCCGGGTTCCAGTCCTCTAAATAGTGCATGGCCAAGGCACAGATCACAGTGTCGTATGATGAATCGGAAAGCATGTCCAGTGGTTTGCTCATGTCATGAACAAAGAAAGTGCCCGAGCCACTGTTGCGTTCTTTGGCTAGTTCAATCATTTTATGACTAATATCAAAGCCAGTGACGGTGGCACCCATTTTCATTAAAATCTCCGCGTATTTACCTGGCCCGCATGCGGCGTCCAAAATATGTTTCCCCTCTACTGTAGGAATCAATTTTAAGGTATTCGGCCGGTCATAGTATGCATTATGGGGCTTTTGGTCAATTAGCGCATTGTAACTATCAGCCAAATCCTCATATGCCGCTATTATCTTTTCTTTCGACATTCTTAATTCTTACTAGATCGATAGACTTTTTAGATTATTGATTTCTGGAAGGAATAGAAATCTTATCCCCTAAAAATAAAGCATTTAGAAAGAGGCGATTGGTTCCATACCAGCTACCTCTAAAATTCGGATTGTCGGCAAAGAGGACCACTCGACCACTACCCACCTTGCTTACAATCAAGGAAGCAGACAGTTTTACATTTTCTTCGATGTTCTTCTTGGTGATAAACCCATCGATTAGTGGTTTTTTGGAATATTTGGCGACGGTAGCATATTCATTTTTGCTTGGTGCCAACCACACTGTATTATTTTTATAAACCGGAATTGAACTATCATGATAACCAAAGGCCAGTGGGTGAGTAGTATCTAAATCTACTTTGAGGATAATACCACCTACGCTTTCTTTTCCAAGGTTTTCACGAGCATCTACATAAGGTTTGCGCTCGACCGTTTTTGTGGAGTCTTTTGTCAAAGAATCTCGTTCAACATCAATTAACTTCTCTTTGACTAATTTCTTTTCAATAGCCCATTTCGATGCGCCGCCAATAGTAATTAAGGTATTTCCTTTGCTCACCCAGGCTTTGATTTTTCCTTGCTGTTTTTTTGTAAGACTATAACGACCTGATACCATGACCAAAGTGGTATACTTATCAAAATTGGTACGGTTGAAATTGCGCATAGGTATTTTGCTAATAGGCATATTCACACGGGTATCAAGTAAATGCCAAACTTCCCCCGCTTCATATGAGCGGGTACCATCTCCGATGAGCATAGCCGCTTTTACTTTCTTCATTGGTCGAACGTTACCACTTCCCAAATCAATCCCTTTTAAGCTGTATCCTGAATTAACAGCATAAAGGGGTACTTGGTATTTTTGCTGTGCTTTTTGAACCAACTCATAAACCTCTTGGACACTTTTCTTTTGGAGTGATACCGGTACCACCAGGGATCCATAGTTAAATGATTTTGATTCACTACCTACTTTTATCGTAAAGGGTTTAAATGCCGAAGAAAGAACTAAACCATTTGTTTGCAAGTAATTGAGGGCAGCGGGAGCATTGTAATCATCCCAATCAATAACATAGGCGTAAGCTGATTTTTGCACTGCCGAAACACTTGCCAGATTGTCCGCGCTTTCTACTTTTTCCCCCATTTTAAGACTTGTAACGGGTCTATACTTCATATTGTAGAAATTCGCTACCGACCAGGCCGAAGCATCATAATAAACACTATCACGATACTTCGAATAGGTTTCGAACATAGTCTGTACCATGCGATATTGGGGTTGTTTGGTTGGTACTACAAATCGATTTCCTGATTTGTAAACATCTATTTCATGAGCCAAAAGTTTGTCTATAAAGGCCTTAGTACGATTCTTATCATAATCATCTCCAAAAGAATATCCGCGGATTTTACTTTTAGCAGAATTAGTCAACGCGCTCTTAAAGAAATCTTGCTGGTACTTACGCATATAATTTTTATTTGCTACCGCTGTTTTTACCGTGGTAATACTAGACGTATACTGATTGCGAATGGTAAAAGGAAACGTAATTTTTCCAAAAGCAGTTTTTTGCTCATGGCCACGTGAACTTGCTTGCTCAAATAATAGGGCCAAAGCCCCATGCAAATCAGGATAGGAAGATCCATAACCTGGATAAGTGCCATCAAATACTTCTTTAGTGAAGTAAAAAGAACCGATACTGTCCAAGGCCTTAGCGAATTCAGCTCCGAATAAATTGTTGAGGTCTTCATAATTCTCCTTCGGCATTATAGGGTCCAAAGAAGCATTTGCCTTCATCGGTTCGAAAAAGTAACTACTTTGACTACCCATTTCATGAAAGTCAGTCACCACATTGGGGTACCATTCATGAAACCATTTTAGTTTTCCACGGCTCTCAGGGTTTATTGCCAATAACCAATCTCGGTTTAAATCAAACCAATAGTGGTTGGTGCGTCCACCGGGCCAATACTCGTTATGCTCTGCATCTTGAGGATCCGTTACGTTTGGCTTACCTTGATAGGTATTGGCCCATTGCGTGTGCCGATCTCGCCCATCTGGATTGATAGTAGGGTCTATCATGATGACTGAATTTTCAATGTACTTTAATATTTCAGTACTGTTTGATGCTGCGAAGGTATAGGCAGTCAAAAGTGCTGCCTCTGAACCAGATGGCTCATTGCCGTGTACGTTGTATGCCAAATTGATAAAAATTGGGACCTCCCCATAGTTGGTAACATTTTTAGAGGGATCAGAGAAATCTAGATGTTGTTGTTGTAAGTTATCTAAATTGGAAAGATTTTCAGGACTAGTGATTGTCAAAATGACCAACTTACGGCCTTCATGAGTTTTTCCATATTGATGAATGGAAGCTCGCTCAGATGTTTCCGCTAACTTGGTCAAATAAGCTACGATCAGATCATGCCGTGTGTGATGTTCACCAATGCCATAACCGAGAAATTCCTCAGGACTAGGAACGGATTCGTCAAAGGGATGAAATTTTTTTAAAAAATAGTCTTGTGCTTGAATTGAGGTACCGACAAACAGCACCAATAGGAGTAATTTTTTGAACATAAAAGTAAGATTAATTAGTCGTATTAAATATAGGTAATAAATAAACTAAAATCCCTTTTATGAAAACAGAAAAAATGATTTAAGCCACGGAAGGAACTTGCCGGTGTATTTCTTTGAACTTTACAATATAATGGGTTCCTTTTTTGGTAATATCACGTATTATCGACCCCCTTAGTTGTCTTGCCAAATTGTGAATGAGTTTCAACCCAAGTGATTTGGTCGTTTTATGATTGATTGTTTCTGAAAACCCGACTCCGGTATCACCAATATTGAGTATATATTCATCAAAATCACCCTTTCTCAATCGTATAAAAATAATTCCTTGATTATCATCTACGATACCATATTTCAGGGCATTGGTCACCGCCTCGTTGATTAATAGCCCTAAAGGGATAGCTGTGTCAATATTCAATTTTACGTTTGGTATATCTATATCAAGGGTGATATTTTTACTTGTACCTTTTATGGAGCGAACCAAGTATTCCGCTAGTTCTTGTACATATGATTTGTAGCCAATTTTGGAAATGTCCTCTCGCATATAGAGCATCTCATGAACCATGGCCATGGCAATAACTCTATTTTGACTGTTTTTTAGTAGTGTTTTGGTATCTGGGTCATCAACATTTCTTCCTTGAAGACTGAGCAGACTTGATACGGTTTGAAGATTGTTTTTTACTCTATGATGTACTTCTTTTAGCAAAGTTTCCTTCTCATTTATTTTTGCTTCTAACTGATCTTTGGTTTTGTAAAGTGTATGATGGGCATGCAACAAGTTCTTTCCGAAAACCCCACCAAGTAGATAAACTGAAAACATAACACTCAGAAGAGCAAAAATATCCCGGGATTTTTCGGGTATTACATTGGTGACAAAACTAAAATCTGCTATACTCTGTGAGTAGATTAAGACGATAATAAGTAGATTCAAATTCAAATAAAGTGAACCATATTTTTTGGTGGTCACATAACCGGCAACTACGATTAAGGCCAGAACAAATATAAATGGGCTATTGATTCCTCCGCTATAAAGTGTTATGACACTTGCCCCGGCTAATGTCATTATTGAAACAATATTGTATGTCAGGGTAAGATTCCTGTGGTAGTAGTACAATATGGTATTGATTAGGTTTAATATACCAAACCCAAGAAATACCCAAGGAATGACTTCCTTGATATCCAAGAAAAATAGGCAGATACAAGAGAACAGTAATGAAAAGAACGAGGTAAAGTAATTCACTCGAAGCACTAAACGAGCTTTGCTTGCAAGACGTTCTTCCAACTTTTTGTTTGGCTCCATGGCAGCGATATTTGGTGTTCAGGGGGTCACTCAACGATTTTGAAAATCAAAATCGAATTCTACGGTAAAGCTAAATATGTTTTTATCACATACAAAGACTATCCTATTATTTTATTTGGAATTTAAAACTTACTGTGGTAGCTAAGTACAAATCCCCATTTATTTACGAATTCAATGGTACTTCGGACGTATTTCGGAAAGCAAAATTAAATTAGCTGAATTTAAGAACGTTCCACCTTGGGAGTAAGTTCGGTTAGGTCAGCAATTTTGATTGCCTTGCTCTTTTCGATACTCCTTCTGGCCGCTATTCCAATTAAAATGGACATTGCACCATCTCTAATACCAGCACCTCTACCAAATTCGTCTTCGGCATCGGGAGTTTTAAAGATTTTATCTTGCAGTCTGCCGTCACCACCGCCATGACCATTTCGCTCAACGTCAACACTCAATGTTTCATGATCTTTCCAAAGTTTATGCAAAATAATGGGTTGCTTATCTACTTCAATCTCTCCTGACTGCTCCATTTCCTTAGCATGCATTTCGGCTTGGTCTACCTTAATGTTCTCATTGTACGGAATATCTAACCAAGCCTCCAATCGCCCTTCCGTTCCATTGAATGATACCCGCCAGCCTTCAAAGGGCGAGTAAGTGGTCAAAGAGTAATTGACAACGACATTGTTGGCATATTTGATTTGGGCCGACATCTTATCATAGATATCGATCTCTTCTCGAAATACACAATTATCGCGTATGTAGCCATCTTCATGCTCATGGTCTACGTACAGTTTTTTTGATCTTTCATCTTTGTTGATATCCCAATAAAAATCACAATTGGTTTTGTGCTCACAGCTTCTACAATTTTTCCCTTGGAAAGGGCCATTTTTACCGTAGAATTCTAGGTCACCGTAGGCAAAAACTTCGTTTGGCTCAGAGTTGATCCACCAATTTAATAAATCGAAATGATGAGTTGCCTTATGTACCCAAAGTGAGCCGCCACTTTCCATTTCGCCATGCCATCTTCTAAAATAGGAGGCGCCGTGATACGTATTCAAATACCAATGGAAATCAACCGAAACTAGTTTTCCTATCGAATTATTTTTAAGCAATTTTTTAATTTCCGTTGCATATGGACTCCAGCGATAATTGAACCCTACGATTAAATTCTTATCAGACTTTTTTTCTGCGTCTAAAATTGCTTGACATTTGGTTTCATCAATGGTCAAAGGTTTTTCAGTAAGTACATCGCAACCCATTTCGAGCCCCTTGATGATGAATTCATGATGCGTGGAATCTTTGGTGGTCACAATAACCAAATCAGGATTGGTGGTCTTTATCATTTCATCAAAATCAACAAACGTGGGGCAGCTGGCACCAATGTATTGTTTTCCGTATTCTAACCTGCTTGGATTTATATCACTGAGTCCAACGAATTCCAAAATATCGGAATATTCATCCAAAAGACGTTTTCCCCAAAAAGTAACACCACGAATACCAGTTCCCACTAAGGCAACTTTTAATTTTTTTGAAGTTCCAAAACTAAAGGCTTGTAATGGCATTGCCGTTGAAGCGGCTAACATGCTAATTGAGGTCAGAAATTTTCGTCGTGAAGTGGTCATTGATTATTTTTTGTATTGCTTTAAAGTTATTGATTTTTTGATGAATGATAGAACCGCTTTCCGAAAAAGACATTGTTATGAAAACAAAAACGGGCAACCTCAATGGTCGCCCGTTTCAAAAATTACTAAGATAAATTCTAGTGCTCGGTCAATACCCATTCTCCTTTGGCAATCAGTGGTTCTGCCTGTTTATATTTGACCACTTTGCTTTCGCCGCTCATAACATTCTTGATGGTAACGCGATCGTTTCTGCCAATTTTCGGTTGTTCTCTAACGATAGTTTCCGTCACCGCGGGTCTACCACCTTGATTTTGTCCAATGGCCCTACTCTGAGCGGCTCTTTCGTCACTATTTGGAATTTCCTCTTTACTCGTTTTTAGATTCTCTTTGGGTCTGCGTACGTTTCTTTCTTCTTGGATCTCATTTGGGTTTCCGCTTGGCAGTTCTCCCTTGAATAAGAAAGAAACAACTTCCTTATTGACTTTTTCGATCATACTCTTGAACAATTCAAAAGCTTCGAACTTGTAAATCAGAAGTGGGTCCTTTTGCTCATGCACGGCCAGCTGAACCGATTGCTTCAATTCATCCATCTTGCGTAGATGTGTTTTCCATGCATCATCGATAATGGCCAAGGTGATGTTTTTCTCGAAATCAGTAACCAATTGCTTTCCATTACTTTCGTATGCATCTTTTAAATTGGTAACTACATTCAGGGTTTTTATCCCATCTGTGAATGGAACTACAATACGCTCGAATTTATTGGTAGCATCTTCATAGACTTGTTTGATGACCGGAAAAGCCGTATCAGCATTACGTTGTATCTTTTCTTGATAATGTTCGAACGAGTGCTTATAAATAGTACTGGCGATATCCTGAAAGGACATTTTCTCAAACTCAGCTTCCGAAACAGGAGAGGTTATCGAGAAATACTTAATCAATTCGAATTCAAAGTTTTTGAAATCGTTGGCCGCTTTGTTGGTATCGGCAATGACCTCGCATGTATCGTATACCATATTCGCTATATCGACCTTTAGTCGTTCACCTTGCAGGGCATGCCGTCTTCTTTTATAGACCACTTCCCTCTGGGCGTTCATAACATCATCATATTCCAACAAACGTTTACGAACACCAAAATTGTTTTCCTCTACTTTTTTCTGAGCTCGCTCAATGGATTTGGTCATCATTGAATGTTGAATGACCTCACCTTCTTCGAGTCCCATTTTATCCATCATTTTCGCCACTCTATCCGACCCGAACAAACGCATCAGATTATCTTCCAATGACACATAAAATTGTGAGCTTCCAGGATCTCCTTGACGACCAGAACGCCCTCTTAACTGTCTATCCACACGACGAGAATCATGTCGCTCAGTACCGACGATGGCCAAACCGCCAGCATCCTTTACCTCATTTGACAGTTTGATATCTGTACCACGACCCGCCATATTGGTGGCAATAGTTACAATACCGGCGTTACCTGCTTCGGCAACAACGTCGGCTTCTTTTTTGTGTAATTTCGCATTCAGTACGTTATGAGGTACTTTTCGAATGTTCAACATTCGTGATAACAATTCAGATATTTCAACGGAAGTAGTACCAATCAAAACGGGTCTTCCCGATTGCGATAGTTTGGTTACTTCCTCGATAATAGCGTTATACTTTTCTCGCTTGGTCTTGTAAATCAAATCATTGCGGTCATCCCGGGCGATAGGTCTGTTGGTTGGTATTTCCATAACATCCAACTTATAAATTTCCCAAAATTCCCCTGCTTCGGTAATTGCAGTACCGGTCATACCGGCCAATTTACTATACATTCTAAAATAGTTCTGCAAAGTAACCGTAGCAAAGGTCTGCGTCAAGGCTTCGATTTTTACATTCTCTTTGGCCTCAATCGCTTGGTGCAAACCATCAGAATAACGGCGGCCATCCATTATACGGCCCGTTTGCTCATCAACGATCATCACTTTATTATCCATGACCACATACTCTACATCTTTTTCAAAAAGGGTGTAGGCCTTGAGTAATTGGCTCATTGTATGAATACGCTCACTTTTTATCGTAAAATCTTTAAAGAGCTCTTCTTTAAGTTCTGCTTCTTTTTCGATTTCAAGATTTTGATTTTCTATTTGAGCAATTTCACTTCCGATGTCGGGCATGATGAAAAAGTCATTGTCTTCCACGCCGGAAATATGCTCAACACCTTTATCGGTGAGTTCGATTTGATTGTTTTTTTCATCGATTACGAACAAAAGATCCTCATCAACCTTTGGCATTTCACGATTGTTGTCTTGCATATAGAAGTTTTCGGTCTTCTGCAGCAATTGTTTGATGCCTTCCTCACTCAAAAACTTTATTAGGGCCTTGTTTTTAGGCAACCCGCGATGGACCCGCAGCAATAAGAATCCTCCCTCTTTGGTATCACCGGTAGCAATGAGTTTTTTAGCTTCGGCAAGGACACCCGTCAGATGTTGCCGTTGTTTTTGAACGATATCGGAGATTTTCGGTTTCAGTTCATTGAACTCATGTCTGTCACCTTCTGGTACGGGTCCGGAAATAATCAAAGGAGTACGGGCGTCATCTACTAGTACCGAATCTACTTCATCCACAATCGCAAAATTGTGTGGGCGCTGTACCAAATCTTTTGGTGTATGAGCCATGTTATCTCTCAAGTAATCAAAACCAAATTCATTATTGGTTCCATAGGTAATATCTGCATGGTAAGCAGCTCTACGGCCGTCTGAATTGGGTTTGTGATGGTCAATACAATCGATTGTAAGTCCGTGGAATTGGAAAATCGGAGCCATCCATGCACTATCGCGTTTGGCCAGGTAGTCATTAACTGTTACCAGGTGCGTTCCGTTTCCGGTAAGTGCGTTTAGGTAGAGTGGGAGGGTAGCCACCAAAGTTTTACCTTCACCAGTTTGCATTTCGGAAATTTTTCCTTGATGCATTGCGATACCACCGATGAGTTGTACATCATAATGAATCATATCCCAAGTCACTTCTTTTCCAGCCGCATCCCAAGAGTTATTCCAAACGGCATTGTCCCCGTTTAAAATAATATAATCTTTACTTCCCGAAAGTTCTCTGTCGTATTCGGTAGCGGTAACTTCGAGAGTTGTATTGTGAACAAAACGCTTTGCAGTTTCTTTGACGACAGCAAAGGCCTCGGGTAAAATATCATTCAAGGTATTTTCCGAAATTTTATATGCCTCTTCTTTAAGACTATCTATTTCAGCATAGATATCCTCATTCTTATCAATATCCGTTGAGGCCTTTACCTCTTCTTCCAATTGAGCGATTTGATTATCCAATTCCTTACGGTCTTCTTTGATCCTGGTTTTGAATTCTAGAGTTTTGTTTCGAAGTTGGTCATGGGTGAGGCCTTCCAAATCATTTTCGAAAGATTTAATTTTGTCGACTATTGGCTGCAGACCCTTCACATCTTTTTGAGATTTGTCGCCTACAAATGCCTTTATTACTGAATTTATGAAGCTCATAGTATTTTTTTATTGTATGGATGCGCTGCTTTCCCAATCGCATCAATAACAGCGTCTTTTGATTTTGAATTGTAATGCCTTTTGTTTTAACAAAAGGCGTTCCAGTTTACTTTTGCACAACAAACTGGCGTGTTATCTGCCAAAATTACCGAAACCTATGGAAAGTCCATAAAAAAAAGCCTCGAAAGAGGCTTTTAATTTCAGTTACATTAAATATATCAATATTCATCCTCATTCCAGAGGTAGTCTTCTTCGGTAGGATAGTCAGGCCAGATTTCTTCGATAGATTCGTAGATTTCGCCTCCTTCTTCTTCCATTGATTGAAGGTTTTCAACAACCTCCAAGGGCGCACCTGTACGAATAGAGTAGTCTATTAATTCGTCTTTTGTGGCGGGCCATGGCGCATCACTTAAATAAGATGCCAATTCTAATGTCCAATACATGGTAAAAGTTTGATTTTAAATTTTTGCAAAAGTAATTTTTAAAACGAAATAGCCAAGTTATTTGCTACTTTTTATGAAATTATTTGCATTAATAAATTGATAACGAAGAAATAGTAAATTTATTAGCCTTTTTTTTCAGGAATCCACTTTATCTCTTCAGCATGTAGATCTGAAGACAATTTTCGTGCCAATACGAAAAGGTAATCGGATAGTCGATTAATATAGCTTAGTACATATTCATCAAAAGGCTCACTCTCGAATAAGTGGGTAACAAGACGTTCAGCTCGCCGGCAAACCGTTCGTGCAATGTGACAATATGACACCGTGGTATGTCCACCAGGAAGAATGAAATGGGTCATTTGCGGAAGTTGGGCGCTCATGGCATCTATTTCTTTTTCAAGAAGTTCGATGTCGGTGGCGCTTATTTTGGGGATGGTCAAGCGCTCTTTCCCGCTTTTTAAGGTCGCTTTTTCAGGATCTGTAGCCAATATAGCCCCAACGGTAAATAGTTTTGCTTGAATTGTAACAAGTACTTTTTTGGAATTACCATTGATTTCCTGGTCGCGAATAAGACCTAACCAAGAATTCAGCTCATCGATCGTTCCGTAACTTTCGATTCTAATATGATGTTTTGCGATGCGGGTGCCACCAAAAAGTGCTGTTGTACCGTCATCGCCTGTTTTAGTATATATCTTCATAAAGAAAAGTCAGGTTTTTGCCCAAATGTGCCCAAAAGATCGCTTCTGATAAGGTTTGCTTTTGGCTCTTATTGGCCTACTTCCTTCTTTAGTAGGGCCCGGGGAATTATTAACGGATGTTATAGCTCGTCTGATTTATCCTTACGTTTGTAGCCTTCCATAAACTTGCGGGAGCTACGTGTTTTAGATTTACGACGGTTCATCATAGAAATAACGACGTAAACAGTGAAAAGCACTCCTATTACAATATATATTGTTCTACTTTCCATTTTATTGGGTGTTGGAATTTAAAATTACAGGATTAAATCCGAATTTTAAAATGTTCTTTGACCTGTTCTTTTCGGAAAAAAAGAAGTCCACAATAGAACAAGTCAATACTAACGGTAACTCTTTTATCGGTAGTTAGTCCATGCCAGATAGTTGAATGGATTTTTGTAGTGTGTATATTATCCACAAAAAGAAGACTATTGTTATGGATTTCATGTAGGTGTGAAGATAGCAAATCGTCTTTTGGAATTCTTACATAAATTAAATCAAAAGGCGCATTTTCAATTGCCTCCAAATCAAATTCTTTCATAATCAGATGCCTCATATCTGGACTATTTGAATCAATTTTAACCTCTTTGACTGAAAAAAAGGAAATGGTCTTCAGTAGTATTTTTTGCACTTTAGTACCCGAGTGTTGGACTTTTGGATACAGGCACTTGGTTACCAAATTGAAGACAAATGGAGAGTGGACACCGTGTTGATTGGTGGCTGTCAGAAGGTGTTTTAGGTATTGGATTTGGTAATACATTTTCTTTTGGCTATTCGATTAGGGCCGAAAGTTCAAACCACCGTTCCGTTTTGGTCTCAATGCCATCTGTGATTTCTTTTAATGCTTTTGAGAGTTCAGCGATGTCATCTCCAGAAAGGTCACCAGTAACAAATTGCTGTTCTATTTGCCCTTTTTTGAACTCTAACTTTTGAATATCTTTTTCTAATTGTTTGTATTCCTTCTGTTCTTGATAGGAAAGTTGTTTACCCTTTTCTTCTTTTTTCCAAGTATTCTTTACGGATTTATTTTCGATATTGGTCTTAACCTTTTCTGCTCTTGTTTCAAGAATAACACTGTCCTCATAAGATCTGAAGTCCGAATAGTTGCCAGGGAAATCTTCAACGACGGCATCTCCTCTAAAAACAAAAAGGTGGTCTACAATCTTATCCATAAAATAGCGGTCATGCGATACAACGATAAGGCATCCGGGGAAATCCAATAAGAAACTTTCCAAAACATTCAGGGTGACAATATCGAGGTCATTGGTAGGCTCATCTAAAATCAAAAAATTCGGATTCTGTATCAAAACTGTACATAAGTAAAGGCGTTTACGTTCACCTCCACTTAATTTTTCGACAAAATCATACTGCTTTTTACGATCAAATAGAAATCGTTCTAACAATTGTTGGGCCGAGATTTGCCGTCCTTTCATTAGTGGAATGTAATCACCGAACTCACGAATGACATCGATAACTTTTTGGCCCTGTTTTATGTTTATTCCTTTTTGTGTATAGTAGCCGAATTTAATGGTCTCACCAACAACCACTTTGCCAGAATCCGGTTGGTCTACACCGGTAATGATATTAAGAAATGTTGATTTGCCCGTTCCGTTTTTTCCAATGATTCCAATTCGTTCACCCTTCAAAAAAGTATATTCAAATTTGTCGAGAATTAACTTATCGGGAAAGGATTTGGAGATTTTATGCAACTCTAGAATTTTACTTCCCATACGTTGCATATTGATTTCAAGCTCTATTTCATGGTTTTTTCGACGCTTATTTGCCTTTTCCTTAATTTCTTGAAAATCACTAATACGCGATTTTGATTTAGTAGTTCTCGCTTTAGGTTGGCGGCGCATCCAAGTGAGTTCCTTTTTGAATAAACGTTTGGTTTTATGATGCTCGACCGCTTCTTGTTCGATACGGGCTTCCTTTTTTTCTAAATAATAAGAATAATTACCTTTATACGAATAGAGTTGGCCATTTTCCAACTCGATGATTTCGTTACAAACCCGCTCTAAAAAATACCGATCATGAGTGACCATGAAGAGTGTCATATTTTCCTTGGCAAAATAGTTTTCAAGCCACTCGATCATCTCTAGGTCAAGGTGGTTGGTAGGTTCATCCAGGATCAGCAATTCAGGTCGATTGATTAGAGCGTTTGCCAATGCTAATCGCTTTTTTTGCCCACCTGAAAGTTTGGCTACCTTGATGTTGAGGTCTTCAAGTTTTAATTTGAAAAGAATCTGTTTGTATTGGGTTTCAAAATCCCATGCACTGAAGCGTTCCATAGCCTCAAAAGCTAATTGATAGGCATCCGCATCTTCCGAATTTTGAAGTGCCCGCTCATAATTCTTGATTACGCGGAGTACCTCATTGTCAGATGCGAAAATGGTTTCTTCAATGGTCAAGTTGGGGTTCAGATCAGGTTCTTGTTCCAAAAAAGAGACTCGAACACCTTTTCGATAGTTGACTTGACCAGAATCTGGCGTGTCGCCACCAGAAAGCATATTCAAAATTGATGTCTTTCCGGTACCATTTTTAGCGATCAAGGCAATTTTTTGATCTTTATTGACTCCAAAAGATAGATCCTTGAAAAGTACTAATTCGCCGTAAGCTTTGGTTATGTTTTCTACTGTGAGTAGGTTCATGAACTGATTGTTGGATAATTAGATTGTTGGATTTTTGGAGGTGTTGAAGTGCCGAAGTAAATATAGATAGCGTATGCCCAATGCCATTAGTAAAAGAATGATCAGAGGCGAAAATACCTGAATTTTCAATACCCATAATAGTATGGTCAAAATTATCATTACTAGCAAAAACCAAATATACTTTGGAAGCAACAATGTGATTCTTTTTGTTTTCAAGAGCATAAATGCAACCACTAGGTTTAGAGGAAATGCCCAAAGCATGTTGAAATTTATTTTGGTGGAAGAATGATTTGTTGCGAACCATAGAAAACAGATTATCATTCCTGCTATTCCTGTTAGGAAAAACAGAGTGAAATCTATCCATCTAGAACGTTTTTCTTTCATGAAATCAAAATAGGTAATGACTAAAACAACTGCTGAAAATACGAGTAACCAAAAGAAAGGTGAAAGAAAGAAATTAGAATCGTTCTTCACTGGTTGATTGTCCAAAACCAATTCTTCTTTGGTAACCAATGGCTCGCCATTTATCTGAACCTTCTCAAATTGGTCTTTGACATAGAGTGGTAAAAATTGATGTTCCCACGGGGTTGCCTCTCGGTCGATGACTGAGCCTAGCGCCAAATCGATTCCAAAAGCTGACCAAGAATTGGTTTGTAAGGTTTCATGAATTAGCTGTCGAAATGTAGATTTTTTTTTCAGGTGTTCGAAGTTAAATTCAATATTGTTTTCAAAAACTTCTTTAAATACTTCCGGTATTTTGGTTGCACAATTGTCAAAGAGGAAGTCATATTTATAATACCGGTTTTCTTCTTTGTAGTTGTTCTTTAAAAAATCGAATAGTTTGTTCCGTTGGTCAAGATTCAAGTTCAATTGTTGCTCACGAACCCATCTATTCTCAATTTTATAGCCCTCTAAAAAGTGGTTGTATCGGTGACCGGTCATACTGTAATCAAGCTTTCCAGTGGTAAACTTGGAATAAAAAAGTGGGTCGTTAAAATCAAAACCACCGTAGCCGAAAACGATGTCCATCGAGTCGGTAGGGTCTTGAATTCGTATGGCGGTATGACCGAATTTTGAGTGTAATTCATCAGCTATTCCCACGGTTAGTAGACTGATTTTGGACATCGGCGAAAGTTCCCTCTCTTGTGAGAAAAGAGTGGTTATGACCAGAAACAGTCCAAAAAACAGGTTCTTTTTAAAATACATGATGAGTTTAACTCGTTAGAGAAACAAATATCCGAATAATAATGGACTAAATCGATTACTCAAAAATTGTCTTATTTTTACTTAAACCATTATCATTAAAAATGAAAAGACACATTCCCAACCTAATCACTTTAATGAATGTTTTCTGTGGATCTATCGCTGCGGTTTTTGCCGTACTCAACCAATTGGAATTGGCCGCCGTATTTGTTTGCCTTGGAATACTATTTGATTTCTTCGATGGTTTAGCCGCGCGAGTTTTAGATGTGCGAAGTGAGCTAGGTCTACAACTCGATTCGTTAGCAGATATGATAACCAGTGGTTTGGTTCCGGGTATAGTGATGTTTCAGCTATTGGGAATGTCAATGTCAGGAGGATGGAATGTTGATTTGAGTTCACAGGCTTCTGACGCCACCTTCTGGGTCGGACTGAAAGTTGCGCCGTTACCCTTTTTTGGTTTTTTGATAACACTAGCATCGGCATATCGTTTGGCAAAATTCAATATTGATGAAAACCAAGTTTCCTCTTTTATTGGTTTACCAACTCCCGCGAATACCATATTGATTATTTCACTACCCTTGATATTGCTATATCAGAATAATGATTTTCTAAACGATTTGATCTTAAACCAATGGTTTTTAATAGGAATTACAATTCTAAGTGCATTTTTGTTGAATAGTAAGATTGAACTCTTTGCCCTAAAATTCAAGAATTGGGGTTTTCAAGATAATGCGCTCCGCTACATTTTCATTATTGTAAGTTTGGTGCTGTTGATAACACTTAAATTTTTGGCAGTGCCCATTATTATCGCATTTTATATATTGAGTTCACTCATCAGCAAAATCTCGGATAAATGACGGTAATAGACGCTTTAATCAAGCAGACTCAAGTAGCGCATTCATGGACGAATAAACTCATTGATTCTGTGCCGAAGAAACATTGGGATGATACACCTGATACTTTGGCATCGAATATTAGCTGGCAGGTAGGCCATCTGGTTATCAGCGAATATTATCACGCAATATTGGTAATAACCGGTTTTGATGAGGAGATTACTGAAAAAATCGATTTACGCGAACACAACCAAAAGTATGGTTATGATAGTGTGCCATTAAATCAAGTTGGTACCACCTCACATGAAGTTTTACAAGAGCAATTGCACTTCATGCAAAATAAGGTCATCACTAATATTAGTGGTCTTACCCTGTCAGATTTGGAAGGCAAGGTAGAAGAACCAATAAAGCAGAAGCACCCCGTGGCTATTACAAAGTTTGATGCTGTATCATGGAATATCAAACACACCATGTGGCATTGTGGTCAAATGGCGACTATAAAAAGATTGATACATGGCGGATATGATTTTGGATTGCAGAAAAGAAATTGATCAGTATCGTCTATGAAGGACAATATCATTCACTGGAATGTTGACCCCGAAATATTTTGGATTACCGATTCTTTACCATTAAGATATTACGGCCTCTTCTGGGTTTTAGGCCTTATGCTTGCTTATCTCATTGTTCACCATATTTATAAAAAAGAAGGTGTTCCGGTAGAGCAATTGGAGAAATTGAGCGGTTATATATTTTTAGGTGCTATTTTAGGGGCCCGTTTAGGGCACTGTCTTTTTTATGAATATGACTATTATTCCAATCATCTCTTAGAGATGTTTTTGCCAATTAAAGAAATCAATGGCTCGTATGAATTTATTGGATTCCAAGGTTTGGCGAGCCATGGCGGAACCATAGCTATTTTTATTGCCATTTTTTATTTTTCAAAAAAAACAAAAACCAATCTTTTATGGATATTAGATCGTATCGCCATAGCAGCCCCGGTAACTTCGGCTTTCATCCGATTGGGTAATTTGATGAATTCTGAAATTTATGGAAAACCTACTGATGGTACTTGGGGTTTTGTATTTGAACGCGATGATATGATTCCCAGGCACCCTACACAATTATATGAGGCTATATCGTATCTTGTGATATTTGGAATCTTACTTTTTATGTACCAAAAGAAAACTGAGAACACTAGAAATGGATTTTTAGTCGGAACCTTTTTTATACTGTTCTTTTCAGCTCGTTTTATTATAGAGTTTTTTAAGGAAAATCAAGTAGGCTTTGAAGATGGTATGACTTTTAATATGGGACAATGGCTGAGTGTGCCTTTTGTTTTATTGGGATTAGTTTTAGTTTTTTGGAAAGATAACCCCATAGCGAAGTTAGGACAAAAGGTAATTTAAAAATCGAGCTTCTTTTTACGAAGTTCAAAGTTCTGACCCAAATAGACTTTTCGAACCATTTCATCTGCCGCTAGGTCTTCGGGAAGCCCTGACTTCAATATACCTCCCTCAAACATCAAATACGAACGCTCTGTGATGGCCAAGGTTTCCTGAACATTATGATCCGTAATCAGAATACCTATGTTTTTATTTTTCAACTGCGCTACAATGCGTTGAATATCTTCAACTGCAACTGGATCGACTCCTGCAAAGGGTTCATCTAACAAGATGAATTTTGGGTCCGTGGCAAGTGCCCGTGCAATTTCCGTACGACGCCGTTCCCCACCAGATAATAGGTCCCCCCTATTTTTGCGAATATGGCCCAAACCGAATTCTTCAATAAGCGATTCCATTTTTAATTCTTGCTCCTTTTTGCTCAATTTCGTGAGCTGTAGTACGCTCAAAATATTTTCTTCAATGCTCAATTTTCGAAAGACAGAAGCCTCCTGCGCCAAATAACCAATACCGTTTTGGGCCCTCTTGTACATAGGAAATTTGGTAATCTCCATATCATCTAAGAAAATCTTGCCTCCATTTGGTTTCACTAGCCCCACAATCATATAAAAAGAAGTGGTTTTACCAGCTCCATTAGGCCCAAGAAGTCCCACGATTTCACCTTGGTTCACTTCTAATGAAATGCCTTTGACCACTCTTCGCCCTCTATAGGCTTTCATAATATTTTCTGCTCGTAGCTTCATTATTTCAAATCTAACCCATTAAAATAGGAGGGAGGTCTAAACACTTCTTTTTTTAACTTTTTTTGGCACGTTCTGCGGCCAATTTTTCTTCTTTCTTAGCTTGGCTTTTTAGTACTCTTTTGGAAATATAGATGCTGATTTGATATAAAACCAATATAGGTAAGGCAACAACAACTTGACTGGCAATATCCGGAGGGGTAATGACGGCAGCCAAAATCAAAACTACCACCAAAGATATTTTTCGATACTTCCTTAATATTTCAGGGGTCACCAAACCTACTTTGGTCAAGAAATAAACAATAATCGGAAGCTCGAAAATAAGTCCGCAGGCAATAACCGAAGTTCTGACCGTTGCCACGTAAGATGACAAATCAAATTCATTGGTAACTTCTTCACTAACTTGGTATGAACCTAAAAAGTTAATCGATAAAGGGGCTACTACATAATAGCCAAACAGTGCACCCATAAAGAATAATAATGATGCCGTAAATATGAATCCCTTGGAATATTTGCGTTCATTTTCATGCAGTCCGGGGCTGATGAATTTCCACATTTCATAAATTACATAGGGAAATCCGACAATAAAACCAGCCCAAATCGAAGTCCAAATGTGAGCTGAGAACTGACCGGCCATCAAACGGCTTTGAATGGTAAAGGGAAGTTCATCCGCACAAAAATCAGAATCAATCCCAAGAAATGTACCTATTTTACAAAAAAGTCTGTACGTCGGAAAATCCATTTTTTTCGGCCCGAAAAGTACGGTGTCAAAAATAAATTCACGCATCAAAAAGGCAACACTTCCAATAATAACAACCGCCAAAGTTGCACGAATCAAGTGCCATCTTAATTCTTCTAAGTGGTCTAAAAAGGACATTTCATCTGCCGGAGGGGCTATTTTTTTTGCCATTATAGAATTCCTTCGTTGATTAGATTATGCAAATGTACAATACCCATATAATTCTTTCCATCAACCGCTATTAATTGCGATATACCTTTATCTTGCATCAATTCCAAGGCTCGAATGGCGAGTACATCTGTTTCTATTGTTTTCGGATTTGAAGTCATGATGTCTTTTGCTGTAAGCCCATTAATGCTATCATATTTGTTAAGCATTCTACGAATATCACCGTCAGTCACCACGCCTACAATAACACCATCTTCAATAACCGCGGTTACACCCAACATTTTTTCGGAGATCTCAATGATAACGTTCTTTACGTGGGTATCAATGGTTACTTGTGGTTTCTGATTTACGCTTGCGATATCTTCTACCCTTAAGTACAATCGTTTGCCCAATGCGCCGCCGGGGTGATATTTAGCAAAGTCAGAACTGCTGAACCCCTTCAATTCCAATAAACAAATGGCCAATGCATCGCCCATAACCATCTGTGCTGTAGTACTTGTTGTTGGGGCCAAGTTGTTAGGACAGGCTTCTTCACTCACATAGGTGTTCAAAACAAAGTCGGCTTGTTGTGCCAAAAAAGAATCCGTATTGCCGGTCATACCAATTAAGGTATTGTTTCCTCTCTTAATCAATGGAACCAACATTTTTATTTCAGGTGTACCACCACTTTTTGAAATACAGATGACTACATCATTTTCTTGAATAGTTCCCAAATCACCGTGAATAGCATCCGCAGCATGCATGAAAACAGCAGGGGTACCCGTAGAATTCAAGGTAGAAACAATTTTAGAGGCGATAATGGCACTCTTTCCTATACCTGAGATAACGACTCTTCCTTTTGATTGAATAATGCATTCTACTGCATCTGCAAATTCGTTGTTCAAAAAAGAAGACAAGTTCTGAACCGCATCTGCCTCTTTTTTTATCGTTTTCTTGGCTAAATCAAGTATGGCTTGGGTATTACTCAAGGTATATTTCAAATTAGGGATTGCATTCCTATAAGAATGTCATATATTTAAGACTACAAATTTACATAAACTTACTCTTATGTATTGTTTTTGAATAAATTCCATGGATGTATTGGCTTAACAGTTTAGAAATCCGTATCTTAAAATTGCAATAGAATTATAAACCCCCGATGTAATTAGTGCCAAATGAAAAAACAAGGTTTGGTTTTGAGTGAACTTGATTTACATGCTTCTTTAAAAAAATATTTTGGATTTTCCCAATTCAAAGGTCTTCAAGAACAGGTCATACAGAATATTGTTCAAGGCAAGAATACCTTTGTCATAATGCCTACAGGTGGTGGTAAATCACTCTGTTATCAGCTTCCCGCACTGATGCAGGAAGGTACGGCTATCGTAGTATCCCCTTTAATCGCTTTGATGAAAAATCAGGTAGATGCGATACGTGGTATTTCTTCTCAACACGGAATTGCCCACGTTTTGAATTCCTCATTGAACAAAGCAGAAGTCAAACAGGTTAAGGAGGATATTTCAAATGGAATAACCAAATTGTTATATGTTGCACCTGAATCACTTACCAAGGAAGAGTATATCGAATTTTTGAGAACGGTCAAAGTTTCTTTCGTTGCAGTAGACGAAGCCCATTGTATCTCTGAATGGGGCCATGATTTCAGGCCGGAGTATCGAAATCTGAGAACAATAGTAGGCCGTTTGGGAGATAACATCCCTATCATTGGCCTTACTGCAACTGCAACGCCCAAAGTACAAGAAGATATTATAAAGAACCTAGGAATTACAGATGCCAAGGTCTTCAAGGCTTCTTTTAATAGACCTAATCTTTATTATGAGGTGCGTACCAAAACCGATAATGTGGATGCGGATATCATCCGTTTTGTCAAACAAAATAGTGGCAAATCGGGTATTGTTTATTGTCTGAGTAGAAAAAGGGTCCAAGAATTAGCACAGGTTCTTCAGGTAAACGGCGTGAGTGCCGTGCCCTATCATGCAGGTTTTGATGCGAAGACAAGGTCTAAATACCAAGATATGTTCTTGATGGAGGATGTTGATGTGGTCGTGGCTACAATCGCCTTCGGAATGGGAATCGACAAACCTGATGTGCGTTTTGTGATACACCACGATATTCCAAAGAGTATCGAGAGCTACTATCAAGAGACTGGCCGTGCGGGCAGAGATGGTGGGGAAGGACATTGTCTTGCTTTTTATTCATACAAGGATATTGAAAAGCTAGAGAAGTTCATGTCGAACAAACCTGTGGCAGAGCAAGAAATAGGTAATGCACTTTTACAAGAAGTTGTCGCCTATGCAGAGACTTCAATGTCACGAAGAAAGTTCATGTTGCACTATTTTGGGGAAGAGTTTGATGAGGTTAATGGAGAAGGTGCGGATATGGATGATAATACCAGGAACCCTAAACCAAAGGAAGAAGCTAAGGAGAATGTACTTAAGTTGATACAAGTTGTTCAGGGGACGGTTGAAAAATTCAAATCGAAAGAAATTGTAATGACCTTGACGGGAAAAGTAAATGCTTTGATTTCGTCGCATAAAACCAATGAAAAACCATTTTTTGGTATTGGCTCCGAAATGGACAAAGGGTATTGGATGGCTCTTATAAGACAAGTTTTAGTCGCAGGATACTTGAAAAAGGAAATAGAGCAATACGGTATTTTGAAGGTTACGGATAAAGGAAAGGAGTTCTTGGGAGCTCCAAAATCTTTTATGATGACCAAAGACCATGTATACAATAAAGCGAGTAGTGATGCTATTGTAAGTGCCTCAAAAGGAGGTGTGGTCGATGACCAATTATTCAAACAATTGCAGAATCTAAGAAAGGTACAGGCAAAAAAGTTGGATGTACCACCCTACGTAGTTTTTCAAGACCCATCTTTACAAGATATGGCCTTAAAATATCCCATTTCAATGGAAGAACTACTCAATATCAATGGAGTAGGGGAAGGGAAGGCCAAGAAGTATGGAAAACCATTTATTGAATTTATAAACAAGTATGTTGAGGAAAATGATATTTTAAGGCCTGACGATCTCGTAGTTAAAAGCACAGGAGCAAATTCAGGATTGAAATTGTATATCATTCAAAATGTGGATCGTAAGTTACCGTTAACCGATATTGCCTCGGCAAAGGGGCTTGAAATTCCTGAACTTATTAAGGAAATGGAACAAATCGTCTTCAGTGGCACCAAACTGAATTTACGTTATTGGATTGATGAGGTGCTTGATGAAGACCAACAAGAAGAGCTTCATGAGTATTTTTTGGAAGCCGAGACCGATGGAATCGAAGAGGCACTTGCTGAGTTTGATGGAGATTATGAAGATGAGGAATTAAGGCTATACCGTTTGAAGTTTTTCAGTGAGGTAGCAAATTGAAAATTGATTTCCTAACTACCGCACTACGATAAGTCAAAAAGCCACTATTCTTAAGAATAGTGGCTTTTTTTGATTTAGTTTTCTCCACTATGGTGCCGCTGAAGAACCACTATTTCTTTTTGCTCTTCTGAGCTGTCGGCGTATTTTTTTGATTGCCGATTCAATCGATTTCTCTGGCTCAATAATATTGTATTCCCCCCAAAAGTCCGGATCGGCAAAGCCCAAAGCTTCATCATTTAAAATAATCGATGATTTCATGCGCTCCTTCACTTTTGGAAACTTGCTGGAAATGTTCTTTTCCCAATCTGTAATGGCCATTTCACATGACATGCTATATACGGAATTGAATAATTTTTTGTCCCAATTGATTTTGAATTCCAATAATACGTTACTATAGCCATAGTACCATTTACCATTTTTCTCACGATAATCAACCCTGTATGCTATTTCAGTAGGCCATACACTTGCATTTTTCGGTTTCCGTCTTACAAACAATTTGGAGGCCGCTTCTTTGTTGGTTATGTTCAAAGAAAAGATGGCGCTGGTCAGAATCTTATTTTCCGCATCGATGTATAACTTTCCCTGATAAAGTTGTTCTGTAACTCCTGGTGCCTGTTTAAAATCTATAATATAAATGAGTTGATTATTCACGTGAGTAGAGCGGTCATAGGAAAATGAATAGTCGTCCATACTTTCATCAGCAAAAATATATTCCGGGTACTTCATGATATCAACGAATAGTGCATTGAAGGGTCCGCCTTGAAGTTTTAAAGCAACCGTATCCAATTTACTGTAATCAGTGCTTTTACGTGCCTTATAAAGTTTTACCGCATCTTTTCTCTCTGAAGTATAAGGGGTTTTGTAGATATTGACCACCGCCTCTGAAAGCGAAACATTTTTTCTTCTCTTTTTGATGGTCTCTCGATAAAAAGCTGTCATTAGGGTTGGGTCGTCAAAATAATTTTGCCCTTTTCTTTTCATGGTTTCACGAACCAATTCGGTTGCGTTCTTAGGAACACTCAAATTCACCTCTGACAATTCGGTTATTGAAACCTTCAGTTTGATTTCATTGTTTCCTTCTGAAAACTGACTTAGGGGGAGGACTCTACTCTTATACCCTAAGAAGGACACTAATACATTGCCATCTGACATAGTCTTAGGTACTTTCAAGGCAAATTGACCTTCCGTATTCGTAATGGTGCTAATATTTGACCCTTCAATTGTAAGTGTAGCGAATACTAAGGGTTTTTTCGTTTCATGGTCCAATACCTCTCCTTTATACTGTTTGAAAGATGTCGTCTCTTCAATATCATCCTGAAAAAAAGCCGAGGCGTTTTGTATACCACCAATACCGATTAATAGCATCACTAGTAAGGTAATTGTGGTCGTTTTTTTTATATAATATTTTCTGTTCCGTATCATAGCTTGAAAATCATTTGTTTTGTTTGAATTTCACTCTTGTTCTAAGTTACTCATTTTTAAGGTACTATACTGTTAAATTGACGATAAATTGAAACTAACAGGGTAGAGCTTTATAAATAACACTTTCCTCCAAACTCCTGGTTTTTTGGTCGTATTACTAAATATAGTCCGAAGGAATGAATCCGTAAATTTTTAATCAAAAGTTTTTGAAGAAGTGGATACCAAGCGATTGATTTCTTTTAATTCAATAGCGGTCAGATCTCGCCATTTGCCTACTGCTATGTCCAAATTGACATTCATGATTCGTACCCGTCTCAACTTTTTGACCTCGTAACCGAGATATTCACACATACGTCGAATTTGCCTATTCAAACCTTGAGTGAGTATAATTTTGAACTGGTATTTGTCAATTTCCTTGACCTCGCACTTTCTGGTGACGGTGTCTAAAATAGGGACGCCATTTCTCATTTTTTCCAAGAATTCTTCTGTAATGGGTTTGTCTACCGTGACAATGTATTCTTTCTCATGGTGATTTCTAGCTCGCAAAATTTTATTTACGATGTCACCATCGTTGGTCAAAAAAATGAGACCCTCACTAGGTTTATCCAATCTTCCGATTGGGAAAATCCGTTTTGGGTAGTTGATGAAATCTATGATATTGTCTTTCTCTACACGGGTATCTGTAGTACAAACAATGCCTATGGGCTTATTGAAAGCCAGGTAAACCGGTTTGTCTTTTGATTCGGAAATGACTTCTCCATCGACCCGAACAACATCACCTTCAATAATTTTAGTACCCATTTCAGGTACTTCTCCATTAATAGTAACTCTTCCTTGCTCAATCAATTTGTCCGCCGCCCGCCGTGAACAAAAGCCCACTTCACTGAGGTATTTGTTGATTCGGGTTTGTTTTGGTTCCTTCATAAATGATTTACCTACATTATTTTTTTCTGCTCAACTCATACTTATAAAGTTCTCTACCCAATTCCGCCAAAAAGGGAACTCCAACCTGATCGTATTCATATTGGTCATCATTAAAAATACCATCCTTATTAACCAAAATGGTAGCGGTCAAAAGAAACTCCACCTTATTTTGGGTATCCGCAATATAAGCGCAATCCGTTAGTGTTCCATATGCAAACCCTACTTTATTATAGATTTTGATATGAGCTGGAATATCATCTTTGGTATCGCCATATATAAAGAATTTACAGTAGCTATCGTAATAGGTTTCTGGATCATACCCCATCGCTTTAGGTAGGGTGTGCATAGATCTCAACACATGTTTCTGTTGTTCTTCATTTAAGTCAAAGCGTTCACTCTCTTTGAATTTATAAGGAAATAGTACTCGTTTTAGAACTTCATGTTGGGCTTTAATGGGATAATAGTTTTTTAAACTAAAATCAAACGGTTCGTCAATCAGTTCATCCTCCTCATAGAATCCTATGCCTTTGCGAATATTATTTAGTGATAAGGGCTGAGGTGAAGTATTAATAGTACCTGCATAAGTAGCAGTGGTACTATCGTTCATGTAGATAATCAGCGGTTTAGTAGCTAAATCATCACTATGGTATCCTAGACGATGAGCAATTCGTACCGGCATGATTCCCTTTGACTCTAAGCCTTTATTGATAGCATCTTGGCCAAGTAATTCTACCAATCTATTATTGGCATTATTATCGCTGACCGCGAAAATCTCTGAAATGGCTTTGGCAAACGTAGTCTCAATAGAATCTCCTTCTACATAAAAACGGGTGTGCATATTAAGGGTATCTATTTGGTTTAGCTTTTCCAAAGCTAAAATTGCAATAGGAAACTTAACAGTGCTTGCGGGGTAGAAGTAGTTGTTCTCATCTACCTGAAAATCATAATCTGTGAAAATGATACTATCATTTTTTCTGTCAATCTGGGTATAGCGGATTTGCACTTCGTACTGATCAACGCTATCTATTACTCTTTTTATATTCGGATTTTGGGAAACAAGTACATTTTCAAGAGGATTTCCATATTGCTGTTGTTCTTGACAGCCAAGGGTCAAGATTAAGATGCTAAGTGTCGATAGAATATACTTTTTTTGCATGATCTGCTCGTCAATGGCCGATTTAATTCTCATAAATTTCACCGCGATGAGGTTTCAGGGCATCGCGAACTTTTGGCATCTGCGATTCATTGATTACCAAGAAAGCCAAGCTGTACATTTCGTTTACATGTTTATGTCCAGTAATATTCAAACCAAGTTCTTCTATGGCAATATACTCCATCAAATGTTTCTCGTGATGCTCTGCTATTTTTGCCGCCTCGGGACCTCTGAAATCCCAAATTAATTTTAGTTTTCTCAAATCAATTAGGTGTTCTGAATTAGTTGCTCATGACAGAAGTGCCATTTTCCGCAAAGGCTTTAAAGTCATTTAAATATTTTAACGATTGTTTTTTAAATGCTCCTGGCATTAAAAATCCCATGGCTTTCATCATAAACCCTGAAAATTCGAATTCAGCTTCGGAGACCCATTTGGTGCTTTGACCATCTACATCAAAAAAATAATTTTTCTGAATATTATGAACATCTTTAGCGTCATAAGTGGCATGGAATTCATCAGGGAAGTTTGATTTAAGTATGGTCTCCACCATAGTGATTTCACGTTTTCCCATTTTGTAATTTAATTCCATTTTTGACCCTTCCTGACCCTGAGGTCCCGATAAGAATTTGTATCCTACAAGTCCTTTCTGCCAATGCTTCATATTTTCGGCACTATCCATTTTTTCTACAAACTCCTGCCGTGGAACATTAACTATAATTTCTGTAGTGTACTTCATGGTACGCTTATTTTAGTATTACTAATGTAGCAATTCGCTTACGGTACGCCAAAAATGTGTTAATGATTCGACCCTTATTTGCGCAACATGCGATATTTGTTATTTTTGCCGGATGCTTTTACTGGCTAGAAAGATAAATATTTTACCCGTTGTTCTATGTATTCTATGTGCACTATCAGTTGTTTCTTGTAATTCACTGTGGAAAGATGATACCGAGCAAAAACCTGTGGCAAGGGTTGGCGAGAACTATCTTTATAAAGAAGATATTACACCCCTATTGAGAAAGGGCCTTTCAGAGGAGGATAGTATCTCTTTCGTAACAAACTACATTAACAATTGGGCTTCCAAACAACTTCTACTTTCAAAAGCAAAGATGAACTTGCCGGAAGCTAAACTGACCGAATTTGATGAATTGGTAAACGATTACCGTAACGACCTGTACACCCGGGCTTATAAGGAGGCTCTGGTTCAGCAGGTTAACGACACTATTGTGACCAAGAATCAAATGCGTTCTTTTTATGAACAAGAGAAGAACAATTTTAGATTGAAAGAACCATTGGTACAAGTTCGATTCATTGAACTTCCGAAGCAGTTTTTGAATAAGAAAACAGTCATTCAGAAGTTGAAGAGTTTCAAAAGGAAGGATGTAGCCTATTTGGATTCCATTGGAGTACAATTCAAGAAACTGAACTTCAATGATTCGATTTGGGTTCCGGTTTCTCGTATGATTGATGAAATACCACCATTGACTTTTGAAAATCAAGGGAAGTACTTAAAAAAATCACAATTTTTTGAATTGGAGGATGCATTAGGGGTATATTTGGCGAAGGTTACGGGAGTTTTGCGCTTAAATGATGTGGCACCTCTCTCATATATAGAACCGACTATAAAACAAGTACTTCTGAACCGACGCAAGTTGGACTACATTCGAAAACTGGAGACAGAGGTTATCGATGAAGCAATTAAGGACAAAGAATTTGAGGTTTATGTACAAGATGAATAAAATAACGGTCATTGCATCTTTCTTAGGGTGTTTGACAATGGTTTCTGCTCAGGTAAAGGATTTTACACCGGACACCTCGGCCGAACCGACGGAATTGATGGCAGAAGCAACGAATCAAAAAGATTCTACCAATAATTTCAAGAAAATAAAGCTCGATGGTATTTCGGCCGTAATCGGTGACTACGTTATTCTCGAATCGGATATCGAAAAAACTTTGATCGACTTGAAAAATCAAGGAGCATCGACTGAAGATGTTACTAGATGTGGACTATTGGGTAAGTTGATGGAAGATCGACTGTATGCACATCAAGCTGTCCAAGACAGTATTTTGGTTTCTGACGATGAGGTGAATGCTACCGGTGACAGACAATTACAGTCTCTAGTTCAGCAGATTGGCTCAATGGAAAAGGTTCTGAAGTATTATAAGAAGGAAAACGAGACAGATTTCAGAGAGGAATTGTATAAAATAAACAAGTTGCGAATGCTGTCAGAAAGAATGCAGCAAAAAATCGTTTCAGAAATCGAGATTACTCCAGAAGAGGTGCGACAGTTTTTCAGTAAGATTCCCAAAGACGAAAGACCTGTTTTTGGTGCTGAAATGGAGATAGCACAAATCGTAAAGGAACCAAAACCTACAGATATTGAAAAGCAAAAGGTTATTGACCAATTGAATACAATCAAGGAAGATGTTGAGGATAATGATGCTAGTTTTAACGTAAAAGCTATATTGTATTCCGAAGATCCCGGATCTAAATCTAAGGGTGGATTTTACAGTATAACCAAGGATACGGGCTTTGACAAAACATTTAAGGATGTCGCTTTTAGCTTAAAAGAAGGAGAGATATCCGAACCTTTCGAAACTACATTCGGTTTTCATATCATCTATATCGAGAAAATCAGAGGGCAAGAATTAGACTTACGTCATATTTTGATTCAACCAAAAATATCGCAGGAAGCATTGGATAATGCGAAAGCTGAACTCGATAGCATAAAATTAAAAGTAGAAGAAGGTCAATTCACTTTTGCCGAAGGGGCTCAAAATTTTTCCGATGAAAAAGAGACCAAATTTGATGGTGGATTACTTCGAAACCCTGTTACTTTAGATTCTCGTTTTGAACTTACAAGAATGGACCCCAGTTTGTATAACCAAGTCCGAAATTTAAAGGATGACGAAATATCAAATCCCCTTTTGGAAGAAGATCCTAGGGGAGGAGGACCAAAATATAAAATCTACAAGATTACGAATAGGTATGATGAGCATACTGCTGATTTCTCTAAAGACTATATCAAGATTCAGGAATTAGCTAAAACAGAAAAGCAGTATAGAGCCATAAAAAAGTGGATGGATGAGCATATCGAGAATACCTACATCACTATCAACGAGGAGAACAGAGATTGTGATTTTGCTAATAACTGGGTAAAGGAATAAGTGCATGTCAGACGTTACCGCGGTTCAAAACCTAGTTGCCAAACATCAAGAGCTTAAGAAGGAAATCGCCAAAATAATAGTTGGACAGGACGCGGTCATCGAACAAATCTTGCTTTCAATTTATACAGGTGGTCACTCATTGCTTATAGGTGTTCCTGGGTTGGCAAAGACTTTAATGGTCAATACGATTGCTCAGACCCTCGGACTGGATTTTAAAAGGATTCAATTCACACCTGATTTGATGCCGAGTGATATTTTAGGTAGTGAAATACTGGATCAAAATAGAAACTTCAAATTTATTAAAGGCCCTATTTTTTCCAATATTATTTTGGCTGATGAGATTAACCGAACTCCTCCAAAGACCCAAGCCGCACTATTGGAAGCAATGCAGGAAAGGGCTGTGACGATATCGGGCCAACAACATAGACTGGAACCACCTTACTTTGTCTTGGCCACGCAGAACCCCATAGAACAAGAAGGTACATACCCATTACCGGAAGCGCAATTAGATCGATTCATGTTCGCAATTGAATTGAAATATCCATCTGTGGCGGAAGAAATTCAAGTGGTGAAAACCACTACTGATGATAGCACGCCTAATATAAATGCTATTTTGAATGCAGAAGCGATTTTGGAGGTACAACATTTAATAAGGAGAATCCCCGTTGCGGATAATGTGGTATCCTATGCTGTAAACCTTGTTAATAGTACACGGCCTAATCAAGATGTTGCTTCTGATTTTGTAAGGCAGTATATCGACTGGGGCGCGGGACCAAGAGCTTCGCAAAATTTAGTTTTAGGTGCAAAAGCCCATGCAGCGATCAATGGTAAATTCTCACCAGACATAGAGGACGTAAAAGCTGTTGCGATGGGCATTCTTAGACATAGGATTATTAAAAACTACAAAGCCGAAGCCGAGGGAATTACGGAAGAAGTCATTATTACAAAACTTCTGTAACTGAGGTATTCCAGTTTAGTCCTATTAATCTGTCGGAAAATTATTGAATCCGTGAATGTACTGGGTGCTATTTGAAATTTCTACAACGAACTTGTAATCACAAGCCAAAAATTTTATTTGCCCCTACTATTTTAGTAATTTCGTAGAATTACTTTAACCAAAAAAAGATAAGAAATGGCATTTGATATCGACATGATAAAAGGTGTTTACGCCAATATGGCCGAACGCGTTAACAAGGCTAGAGAGATAGTTGGAAAACCACTGACACTTTCTGAAAAAATATTATATTCCCACCTATGGGATAATATTCCTGCCCAAGCCTTTGTTAGGGGAAAAGATTATGTCGATTTCGCTCCTGACCGTATTGCCTGTCAAGATGCAACCGCTCAAATGGCCTTATTGCAGTTTATGCAAGCAGGCAAGCCTAAAGTTGCTGTACCTACTACAGTTCATTGTGATCACTTAATTCAAGCCAAGAGTGGAGCAGCAGTTGATTTAAAATCTGCGAATACCACTAGTGCTGAGGTATTCAATTTTTTAGAATCAGTTTCAAATAAATACGGAATTGGTTTTTGGAAACCAGGTGCAGGAATTATTCACCAAGTGGTTTTAGAAAACTATGCTTTTCCTGGTGGAATGATGATTGGTACTGATTCACACACTGTAAATGCAGGTGGATTGGGAATGGTCGCTATTGGTGTTGGTGGTGCTGATGCTGTAGATGTTATGGCCGGAATGGCTTGGGAGCTTAAGTTTCCTAAATTAATCGGAGTAAAGTTGACCGGAACTATTTCTGGATGGACGGCTCCTAAAGATGTTATCTTAAAAGTTGCTGAAATTCTTACTGTAAAAGGTGGTACTGGGGCGATTGTTGAATATTTTGGCTCTGGAGCAAAAGCTTTATCATGTACTGGTAAGGGTACAATTTGTAATATGGGTGCTGAAATTGGAGCAACTACTTCAACTTTTGGTTATGATGAGTCTATGGAGCGCTATTTGCGTGCTACGGACAGAGCTGATGTTGCTGATGCGGCTAATGAAGTTAAAGAACATTTGACTGCTGATGATGAGGTGTATGCTAATCCAGAACAATATTTTGATCAAGTTATAGAGATTGATTTATCAAAATTAGGTCCAATGTTAAATGGTCCTTTTACGCCCGATTTATCTACTGAAGTTGGTAGTGCAATGACCAAAAAAGCTACTGAGAACGAATGGCCAATTCAAGTTGAATGGGGATTGATAGGTTCTTGTACGAATTCATCTTATGAAGATTTGTCAAGAGCTTCTTCGGTTGCACAGCAAGCATTGGATAAAGGTCTGAAAATGAAAGCGGAACTTGGCATCAATCCTGGTTCTGAGCAGGTAAGATACACAGCAGACCGTGATGGAATTTTAGGTATTTTTGAAAATTTAGATGCTAAAATATTCACCAATGCCTGTGGGCCATGTATAGGCCAATGGGCTAGATATAGTGACCCTAAGAATGCACCTAAAAATAGTATTGTTCATTCTTTTAATAGAAACTTTGCAAAACGTGCAGATGGTAATCCGAATACACACGCTTTTGTTGCTTCACCAGAATTGACGGCTGCAATAGCGGTTGCTGGCCGATTGGATTTTAACCCGATTACGGACACTTTAATCAATGAAGATGGCCAGGAAGTAAAGTTCGACGAACCAACAGGGTGGGAGCTACCACCAAAAGGGTTCGAAGTCGAAGATGCCGGATATTTAGAACCTGATGCGGATGGTTCAGGTGTGGAGGTAGTAGTTGATTCAGGTTCTGAGCGTTTACAGTTGTTAGAGCCTTTCGTTCCTATTGAAGATGAAGAACTGAAAGGAGCAAAATTGCTTATCAAAGCATTTGGTAAGTGTACCACAGACCATATTTCTATGGCCGGACCTTGGTTGCGTTTCAGAGGTCATTTAGATAATATTTCAAACAATTGCCTGATAGGTGCAGTAAATGCTTTTGGCAAGAAAACAAATTTCATTAAGAACCAATTGACCGGTGAGTTCTCAGGCGTACCTGATGCAGCACGAGCTTACAAAGCTGCAGGGGTTCGAACGGTAGTAGTAGGTGATCATAACTACGGTGAAGGTTCTTCTCGTGAGCATGCAGCCATGGAGCCGCGTCATTTGGGTGTTGCAGCCGTATTGGTGAAATCTTTTGCACGTATTCACGAAACAAACTTGAAGAAACAAGGCATGCTAGGTTTGACCTTTGCAAATGAGAGTGATTATGATTTGATTCAGGAGGACGATACGTTCAATTTCGTGGACATTGCTGATTTTTCACCAGGAAAACCACTGACCATTGAAGTTGTTCATTCTGATGGAAGTAGTGATACCATTCTAGCAAATCATACCTATAATGAAGCGCAAATAGGCTGGTATAGAGAAGGTTCCGCCTTGAATGTAATAAAAAGAGAAAATGCCGCTTAGCTTTTGATTTTTTATCTTTAATAGATTGTTTTACTTTTCGATAAATTAACTCCTAATATTAATTAGGAGTTTTTTAGCTTTGAAAAGAACCATATAGTTCCTTATGAAAAAGAGCACCCTATTTACCCTTTCAATAATAGTTCTCGTTCTGTCGTTTTTTGTAACACCGCTAGGAGATTTTAGCAAAGAATTTTTGAATAAGTTGTTCGCGACCGCCCCTACTGTTATTAGTGCGGGAAAACGCGGTAAAATTGCTACTTATGATTGGAAGCTCAAACGCGCGGATTGGAGTTTTTTCAATTTCAAGGAGGCGGAAGGTCAAGTAGTATTTATTAATTTTTGGTCTACTTGGAACCTTCCTTCAAGAGCACAATTGGATGATCTTCAATTACTTTATAATAGGTATAAGGGCAACGTAAAATTCTATATTATCACGAATGAAGAACGAGAATTGCCAGAGGAATTGATGGCGAGAAAGGAATATACCTTTCCCATTACTTATCAGATTATTGGCGAACCAAGCCCCATTGAACTACTAAAAGAAGGAGGCTCATATGTTCTTGATAAAAATGGCAATATCGTTGTTCATCAAACAGCAATCGCAGATTGGAGCAATGAGACGGTATACCAACTCCTTGATGCGTTAATTATTGAATGATTTTGCTTTTTTGAAGTATTTGAATGGCACAAAGAGCATACCGAAACACTCGCCGTCTTCCTTTCCTAAGTGCTTGTGATGAATTTTATGCGCTCTACGTACTCCTTTAGCATACCAATTATTGGCCTTTCTGAATATTTTAAAACGTTGGTGTATGAAAATATCGTGCACTAGAAAATAGGCAACACCGTAAGCCAGAATTCCAAAGCCTAAAGCCCACCCATACCACCACCCGTTGGCACCAGCATAAAAGAAAGACATGCTGACGATTGCATAGAAAATGAAAAAAGCATCATTACGTTCAAACCATGAGTCATGATCTTTGTGGTGATGATCTTTGTGTAAAGCCCATAGAAACCCATGCATAACATACTTGTGTGTAAACCAAGCCATAAATTCCATAATGGAAAAAGTCCCTAAAAAAATAATAATCCAAAGAAAAACGTTCATGCTATACTAGATTTAATTTATAGTTGACATATGATTTCGCCAAGAGTCCGAATTTTTGGTAATTAGGAACTCTTATGCGGGTATTTTTAATTTGGACGGAAGGCGTATTCTGCAATTTTTTCAATAGCTTATAATAGTACCTGTAAGCCGTATATACCCCGAATTTAGCCTCAGTAGGCAAATTTAGGATTCCGCTATAGCCCTTTGCAAAATCTCGCTTAATTTCTTCAATAATTTTTTTCTTAGAGCTTTCATCCAGTTCACTCAAGTTTGTGTGAGGAAAGTAGGCACGGTTCAACTCTTCAAAATCAGTTTTTAAATCTCTTAGAAAATTTACTTTTTGAAATGCTGAGCCTAGTGACATCGCTGAATCTTTCAAGGCTTCATATTGACTATCATCCCCTTTTACAAATACTTTCAAGCACATGAGACCGACAACGTCAGCTGAACCATAAATATATTCCTTGTATTCTGCTTCCGTTCTATATTCGTTCTTGGTGAGGTCCATTCGCATGCTTTTCATGAAAGAGCTCACTAAATTGTAGGGTATACCATATTTGTGAAAAGTATGTTGGAAGGAGTTTAAAATTGGATTTAGACTAATTCTGTCTTCAATGGAAGCATCAAACGCTATTTGAAACTTATCCAATAAACCCTCCTTATTGTAATCATGAAAGGTGTCGACTATTTCATCGGCGAAGCGAACAAAACCATAAATATTATATATATCGGTACGAATTGAGGGTGCCAGCATTTTTGTCGCCAGTGAAAAGGAAGTGCTATAAGACTCTGTAACAACCTTACTGCATTCATATGAAACTTTATCAAAAAGGCTTTTCATTTTAATTATTTGCTTTAGCTATTAATTCAGAAACCAATTTTCCGGATATCAACGCGGGAGGAACCCCGGGGCCTGGTACGGTAAGTTGTCCTGTGAAAAACAGGTTTTCTACTTTTTTGCTTTGCAACTTAGGTCGTAAAAACGCTGTTTGCAGAAGCGTATTGGCCATTCCATAAGCATTACCTTTATATGAATTGTATTGCGCAACAAAATCTTTCACACAAAAGGATTCTTTGAATATAATATTATTTTCAATTCGTTGGCCTGTTCTTTCTTGGAACCTTGCCAGGATCAGGTCGAAATACTGTTCCCTTAATTGAGGTGTGTCTTCCAATCCTGGGGCAATTGGAACAAGAAAAAAACCAGTCTCACAGCCTTCCGGAGCCATACTATGATCTGTTATGGAAGGAAAATTGACATAAAATAGTGGGTCGGTGGGCCACTTAGGTTGGTCGTAAATCTCTTGAGCATGACGTTCGAAATCCGTATCGAAAAACAAATTGTGATGTTCAACGTTTGTCAACTTGGTGTTAAAACCTAAATAAAAGAGTAATGAAGATGGTGCGAACGTCTTTTTAGACCAAAAGACTTCACTATATTGTCTGTGTTGCTTACTTAATAGTGTTTCAGAGTGATGATAGTCTGCACCGCTTAAAACATAATCACTATTGACATACAGCCCTTTGCTTATTATTCCTACGGATTTCCCCTTTTCTACTCTTATTTTTTCTACGGGACTGTCTGTGTGAACTACAACACCTAATTCAAGTGCAAGAGCATGCATTGCTTTTACAACCTCGTACATTCCGCCTGATGGATGCCACGTGCCAAGGCCAAAATCCGCAAAATTCATGAAGCTATAAAATGAGGGTGTATTACTGGGTTTGGCTCCAAGAAAGAGGACGGGAAATTCAAGTGTGGAAATAAGTTTGGGGTTTTTGAACTTTTTGCGAACTTGACCACTTATAGTTTTGAAAAATTGATCAACCTTCAAAATAGTTTCTTTGGTCACCAATTCAAAAGGTGAAATGCCAGGTCTTAAAACCACCTTGTTCATTGCAATGTCATAATTCTCTTGGGCGTCCTCAATAAATTTTCTTAAGTGTTTCGAACTTCCGGCTTCTATACGCTCGAATTCCGTACAAATTTCATCCATGGAATCACCTATTGTTACGATGTCATCAGAGAAGAAGATTCGATAGGCTGGGCTTAGCTTGTCAAGCTTGTAGTAATCACTTGTTTTTTTTTCAAAGTCAGCGAAAAACTTATCAAAAATATCTGGCATCCAGTACCAACTGGGCCCAATGTCAAAAGTGAACCCCTCTTTGATCAGTTGCCGTGCTCTTCCACCAACGGTATGGTTTTTTTCATAAATAGAAACGTCGAATCCCATTTTTGCCAAGTAACATGATGCCGACAAAGATGAAAACCCAGAACCGATAACAACCACTTTTTTGTTCATAAGCTTGTCACAATTCAGAGATAACTTGTTCTATAGAATTAAATGTTTTTACATAATGGGGAAGATTACCGTTATCCAAATGCTGGATTTGATGACCTAATATCCATAATTGTGTAGTACTACTGTCTTGAATGGTCTTTGAAAATCTATGAATATAGCTGTCGATTTTACTTTTGGAAGGTGCTACCGTGAAGTATGACAAAAAATGAAGATTGTCGAAATACTTCATCACATCTTTTAAGGTGTCTAAGGGAACGGTCTGTCCTAAATAAATCGATTTATAGCCTTTCAATGTAATTTCATAATTGATGTATAAAAGTCCTATCTCGTGAATTTCATTCTCAGGTAAGAACGGAACAAAAACCTTATCCTCCTTTGTGGGCTGTCGGTTTTGGAGCCTTTCTGTGTTCGTGAGTATTTTTTGTTTGATAAGGGCAGATATAAAGTGTTCATGAGCAGGGCTGATAGTATCTGTCTGCCACAATAGACCTAATTCATTAAGTAACGGTATAAAGATTCCTTTGAAAATTTCGCGAAACGATTTTTCTCCTAAAAGGGCATCGTAGGTATTGGCAAACATGGTTTGATCAAAATTGATCATTGCTAGTTTGAAGGCACTAATGGAATGATTTGTAATACTGCTTTTCGCAACAATTTCACGGACCACTAGAGGAATATTGTCTTCTGGAATTTTAGCTATTTTGGAAATCTTATAACCGCTGGTGTAAAGAAGGGTAATATTCAATAGCTTTTGCAGATTACTAAGATTGTAGGTTCTAATATTGGTTGTAGTGCGCTCAGGAGTTAATAAATTATACCTTTTTTCCCAAATACGTATTGTATGGGCCTTGATACCTGAAAGGTTTTCCAAATCTCGAATACTAAAAGATTTTTTTACATTGTTCATTGTTTCGGTAAAAAGATTAAACAAATTTACAATATAATACAGATGATGTACAGAATAATAGTTAAAGTTTAGTCAAATTGTTCTAATTCTTTGGTTGATGTTAATAGATGAAAGGGTTTGCCAATTAGAGAATCTTTACCTTGAACTTTTTAGAAATAAAAAGCCAAGCTATTTAATAGCTTGGCTTTTCGTGCGCACGAGAAGACTCGAACTTCCACGGCCTAGTGGCCACCAGCCCCTCAAGCTGGCGCGTCTACCAATTCCGCCACGTGCGCT